>CBFGNP010000693.1:0-2810 GCA_965650095.1 uncultured Pedobacter sp.
CCTGGAGCCTGGAGAAACTTTACTGGGGGAATGGCCTGTACAAGGAACTACGGGCTATGACTACCTGGGCCTTGTAAACCAGCTTTTTACCAATCAAAAGGCAGAGAAAAAATTTGACAGTTTTTATAAAGGAATAAACAAATATAACCGCCCCGTTGAAGACGAGATCCGCAAGAAAAAACGTGCCTTTCTAATGAGCTATATGCAGGGCGAGCTGGAGAATCTGTTTCAATTACTGCTTGAGTCGGGATCGATTGACGCGCAGCAATATGGCCCACATGACCTCGAAATGTGTAAGGCGCTCCTGGCTGAATTATTGGTCCGCTGCCCGGTATATCGCCTTTATGGCCATGCCCATCCTTTGCCTGAAAACGAACTCAGTTTACTGGAAGGGATTTTTAGCGAGCTGGAAGATAAAGCCGAATACCGGCCTTACCTCAACCCACTCCGGGAAGCTCTATTGAATGGAGATATTTTCTTTTATCAGCGACTGATGCAGTTTAGCGGCCCACTAATGGCTAAAGGGGTGGAAGACACTTTAATGTATACGTTTAACAGGTTTATCGGAAATAATGAGGTGGGCGATTCACCTGAGGTATTTGGAATATCGGTGGATGACTTCCATAAAGCTATAGTAGAGCGGTACGAGGCCTGGCCGCTGACCTTAAATGCAACGGCTACTCACGACACAAAACGGGGTGAGGATGCCCGGGCCCGCCTGAATGTGCTTACCGACCTTAGAAAGGAATGGATTGATACGGTCAGGTACTGGCAGGAACTGAACCTGGAACTTAAAAGTAAGGGAAAGCCGGATGCCAATGATGAATATTTTATTTACCAGAGCCTGGTAGCAACTTTTTCGGAAAGAAAAGAAGAGCTGGAAAGTTACCAGAGCCGGCTGCTGGAATATATAGAAAAGGCATTGCGCGAATCGAAGCGAAATTCGGAATGGGAAAGCCCGGATCTGGACTATGAAGAACATACCCGGGAATTTGTAAAGCAGCTATTGGATGAAAAACGGAAATTCTGGAAAGATTTTATACGCTTTCAGCAAAAAGTAACGATGCTGGGCAGGATCAGCGCCCTTTCTGCATTGCTCATTAAATTCGGAAGTCCGGGTATACCAGACACTTACCAGGGAACGGAGTTATGGGACCTGAGTATGGTTGATCCGGACAACAGACGCCCGGTAGACTACCGGACAAGGCAGCAATACCTGAAGTATTTTGATCAGCAGCCGGCAGACCTGGATCGCTTGTGGAAGGAGGCAGCAGATGGCAGAATTAAGCTCTATTTTTTGCATCGCCTGTTGAAATTCCGCCTTGAAAACCCTCTGCTCTTTTCAGAAGGCTTATATATTCCACTAATCGTTAAAGGCCGGTACGCTGGACATGTAATTGCCTTTGCACGCAGGTACCAGCGGGACTGGGCTGTTTTTTTACTACCCGTAAATCTCGCAGCAATGCTGGATGCGAATGCAGACCAGATTGGCAAAGCCGATTGGCAAGATACCGAAGTACACCTGCCGGCAGACGCAGCTGCGACTTACCGGGATGTGTTTAGAGATCTTACTGGTCAGGCTGACGGGGTCATTAAACTGCAGGCTGTTTTTTGCGATGTTCCCCTGGCTGTACTGCATCTTAAACAGCAGGAACGAAAAAGAGGTGCTGGAATATTGATGCATATCTCTTCACTGCCATCGGAATTCGGCATAGGCGATTTTGGTCCATCGGCACGAAACTTTTTAACGTTTTTATCTACAGCAGGCCAGAAATACTGGCAGGTATTACCCATGAACCCACTCGCAGAGGAACAAGCTTATTCACCCTACAGTGCCAGTTCTGTCATGGCCGGAAACACCTTGCTGATCAGTCCAGACGACCTGGCTAAAGCAGGTTTGCTGACCACAGCGGATCTGAACCGTCATGCACATATAGACAGGAAAATGGTGAATTACCGGGGAGTGGAAAAAGAAAAAGGTCTGCTGCTGGCTAAAGCCTTCCAGCAATATGGTGCAAAGACGGATAGCTCTAAGATCGCGGATCGTGCTTTTGTCAACTTTTGCCGGAAGGAAGCGTATTGGCTTGATGATTACGCGCTTTATGAAGTGATTAAATCCAGACACAAGGAAAAAGCCTGGTTCGACTGGCCGGAAGGCCTGAAATACAGGAAAGCCAATGCCCTCCAAGCGTTCAGCGATAAGCACCGTCTTTTGCTGGACCAGATTAAATGGACGCAATATATCTGCTTTGGACAGTGGGCAAAGTTAAAACAAAGGGCGAAAGCGCTGGGCATTAAGATCATCGGCGACCTCCCTTTTTATACCGCGCTGGACTCTGCAGATGTATGGGCAAATCCACAACTATTCCTCATTGCCCCGAATGGTGAATTGAAAGGCATGGCCGGTGTTCCTCCTGATTATTTCAATGCAGAGGGACAGCTGTGGGGAATGCCGGTGTACAACTGGAAAACAATGGCAAAGGAAAAATATAAGTGGTGGGTTCAGCGGATCGCAAAGAATCTGGAATTGTATGATTTGCTTCGGCTGGATCATTTCCGGGCCTTTTCTGCCTATTGGGAAGTACCGGCAAACAGTACCTCAGCAAAGCCTGGCCAATGGAAACCGGGTCCCGGGATGGCGCTCTTTTCTGCCCTGCAGAAGCATCTCGGTAAACTGCCACTTATTGCTGAAGATCTCGGCGACATCAACGCTGAGGTCGTCAATCTTATAGAACAGCTGAAGCTGCCAGGCATGAAAGTTTTGCAGTTCGCGTTCGGACCGGATGCACCAGATTCTATTCATCTCCCCC
>CBFGNP010000694.1:0-2808 GCA_965650095.1 uncultured Pedobacter sp.
CTGGATGCTGGAATCGGCAATCATTACTGAAGAAGAACTGGAAGAGCTGGAAAACACCGCAAAGAAACTGATCAGGGAAACTCAAAAAGAAGCCTGGAATGAGTTTTTAGCTTCTATAAAGGGCGAAAAAGATCAGGTTATCGGGTTGATCAATAAGCTGGGCAATGGCGACCCGGCATTGATCAGGATTGCGGGACAACTCGCCAATACCCCTGATGCACAAAGGAGAGAAGTGATCTCCTCCGCCAGAAAGGCTTTACGCCTAACCATAAAAAGTTCCTCATCAGCAAGAAATGACCTGTTAACCTGGTACAATGCCCAGGCCAGTCTGAATGAAGACCGGTACAATTCAAAATTATTTACGGACGGAAGCGAAAGCCCTTTGCTGGTAAATGAAGTGAAACCTGTATTTAATGAGCAGAGCAAAATGGTAGACGGACGCGAATTACTCAATGCATGCTTTGACTCGAACTTTGCGCGCGACCAGCGCCTGGTGGCCTTTGGTGAAGATCTGGGTGCTATCGGGGATGTAAATCAGGGCTTCGCGGGCTTGCAGGCTAAATATGGCGACCTGAGGATCACGGATACCGGTATCAGGGAAATGACAATAGTTGGGCAGGGGATAGGTCTGGCCATGCGCGGCCTGCGTCCTATTGCCGAGATCCAGTACCTGGATTACCTGTTGTTTGCCCTAAATGTATTGAGTGATGACCTGGCAAGTTTATCATACCGCACCAAAGCCGGACAAAAAGCACCTGTTATCATCAGGACACGTGGCCATAGGCTGGAAGGTGTCTGGCATTCAGGTTCGCCCATGGGTACGATCCTGGGTTCACTCAGAGGTTTACATATTTGTGTACCCCGTAACATGACACAGGCTGCCGGAATGTACAATACTTTGTTCAGATCAGATGAGCCTGCATTGGTCATCGAATGCCTGAACGGTTATCGGCTAAAGGAGAAATTACCCGAAAATATAGGAGAATATACCGTTTCTTTAGGAAAGGCCGAAGTCATTAAGGAAGGAACTGATCTGACGGTAGTTTCCTACGGTTCTACCTTGCGCATCATAGAAGAAGCAGCGGAAGAACTTGCTCAGATGGGAATTTCAATAGAAATTGTTGATCCGCAGACCTTGCTCCCTTTTGATACAGATCACATCTGCGCCCAATCTCTTGCTAAAACAAATAAGTTGCTTGTGGTTGATGAAGATGTGCCAGGTAGTGGAACGGCCTTCCTGCTGCAGCAGATTCTGGAAGAACAACAAGGGTATTATCATTTAGACGGACAACCAAGAACAATAAGTGCCAAGGCACACCGCCCGCCTTACGGATCGGACGGTGATTACTTTAGCAAGCCTTCTGTAGATGATGTAATTGAGGCGGTTTACAGCATGATGAATGAAAGCAATCCGGGCAAATACCCTGCGATTTTTTAGTGATATTTTACCTCATTATACTCCGCTGAATGCAGAAAAACCACCATCTACTTTGATGATCGTTCCTGAAACAAATTTGGACTCTTCACTTAAGAGCCAGATCAGGGCACCCTTGAGTTCATCTGGATGGCCAAATCTGTTAAATGGCGTTTTCTTGATCACCAGGTTGCCGCGTTCAGTGTAAGAACCATCAGGCTGGGTGAGCAAGGTTCTGTTTTGTTCTGTGATAAAGAATCCCGGCGCAATGGCATTCATCCTGATCGCATCACCATAGCGGATGGCAAGTTCCGTGGCAAACCATTTCGTATAATTATCTATTGCAGCCTTGGCCATGCTATAGCCTAAAACCCGCGTGATGGCATGATCTGAAGCCATCGAGGAAATGTTTACAATACTGCCCCGTCCGGTTTTCGCGATGGCCTCGCCAAATACCTGGGTCGGATTAAGTGTGCCCCATAGGTTTAGGTCTGCCACCTCGCGCATGCCTTGCATACTCAGTTTAAAAATATCGCCTCCCGGTGGCAAAACCCCACCTGGCATATTGCCGCCTGCAGCGTTTACCAAGCCGTCGATCCTTCCAAAAGCATCCCATATTCTATCTTTCGCCGCAATCAGTTCATCTTCCTTTAAAACGTCGGCAGTTAAGGCCAGTGCTCTACCGCCCTGGCTGTTTATTTCATCTGCACGTTTTTCGGCCACTTCTGCATTTCGCCCCAATATGGCTACAATTCCCTCAGCTGCGGATATCGCCTGGATAAATGCGTGTCCTAATATTCCGGTACCTCCGGTAACTACAATTACTTTGTCTTTTAATGAGAAAGGATTCATATATTCTGTTTCGTAAATTAATTTAAAATTTAAAAATACTGATTAAAATCTAATTACCATTCGTCCGTTCTGAATGAAGACGCCGGCAAGCCATCGTTGTTGTACAACTCTGCTTTTACCCACTCTTTATAGGCGTACCTAACCGCAACAGGTTTTGCTACATTTTCACTTTGAACGGTAACCGTGTTGGCTTTGATGACGGCCTTGGCTGGATAAAACTTTTTATCCGCCCCGGCAATTTCGAATAAAGTTAAAGGTTTACGGTAAGAGGTCAGGTATGGGGCATGATCGAAGCTGAGGATGGCTTTATTGTCCTCAATAGTCATGGTTTTAAGTTCGGGCCCCTGATAATTGATACCTTTAATGCCATAGGTTTTTCCCAATGCCCAATAAGACGCACGCTGTGCCAGGGTTGTTTTGTCCATAAAATGGATGTCGTTTTCCATACCTACATCCAGGGCCGAAATCATTCCACAGTTAGGAATCACTTTAGCTGCTTTTAACTGCGCTTCCCGCAAACGGGGTCCACTACGGGTTTTATC
>CBFGNP010000695.1:0-2806 GCA_965650095.1 uncultured Pedobacter sp.
GCTAGATGATAACAATGCCTGCACCTTGGCTCATAGCCATCTTTTTCTCCTAAAAGCACTCGGTTCGGATTGGCAACAGTGCGGTAGGAATAAACAGCCGGGCTTCCGCAACAAACGCATACCGCGTTGACTTTTGTGACCAGTTCGGCGATGGCCATTAAAGCAGGCACGGGCCCAAAAGGCTTCCCTTGAAAATCCATATCCAAGCCTGCAACAATTACCCTGATCCCTTTTTGGGCAAGTAGGTTACAGACTTCCGGCAGGTTGTCATCAAAAAATTGTGCTTCATCAATGCCCACCACCTCGGTGTCAGCTTTCAAGAGTAGTATGGCAGTCGAGTTTTCTACAGGTATAGACTCAATTGAGTTCAGATCATGTGAAACTACGGCAGTTTCATCATAACGCGTATCTGTCCTGGGTTTAAAGATCTCAATATTCAACCTGGCGATCTGCGCGCGCTTTAGTCGCCTTAGTAGTTCCTCGGTTTTACCAGAAAACATAGAGCCGCAAATTACCTCGATACTGCCGCAATACTCACCCCGCCTGTAGTTTTGTTCGCTAAATAACATCTTTAATAGAACCTTAAGGCCTGCTAATATCGAAATTTTGTAGTACTTTTGAGTGTCAAGTTACCAACATAAAACATCAATTCTGCCGTTATTAAGCTATGATGAACCAAGAAGATATTTTTAAAAAAGTAGGACAGATACTCAAGGAGCTTCAGGATCAATATGAGTTTTTAGCTCAAAATCCAGGTCAGCTCAATGAGTTAGAGCTCGAGCTCTTTCTGGCAAATGCAAACTTTTTATCAGATCATGTTCAGATTGTAAAAAAAATCAACAGCAATAAAGCTTTAAAAGCGATTTCAGAACATTCGAAAGATCAGTCGCCTGTTATTATCCCTGCCCCGCCAGCCAGGGCGCCGGAATCGAACGATCCTGAAATGACAGGGGGGAAAACGCTGGATGAACTTGCCGCAGAATATACCGCGACGAATGAAGAGGAACCTGCTTTAAAGTTTCAGTTCAGATTGGATGAGGAACCTTCGACTGATAAGTTTGAATTTGAAGGACAGTCAGTTAACACCATTTTCGACAGGCGCCTTAGCAAGGAGGAAGAGGAAATTATAGCGCAGAAGCAGCGATTAAGAGTGCAACAGCAGCAACGTTCAGGTGAGGATGCAGCTGAAACAGCAGGCCCTGAGCCAGCTTTGTCAGCTGTACAAAAAGACCCCGAGCCTGTTCAGCAGGTCGCGACTCCTGATAAGGTAGAAGAAAAGTTGGTTTCGGAGGCCACCACCGAGCCGGTAGCTGATAAGGTGGAAGAAAAGATCGTAAAGCAACCGGAAGCAGGTCAGATCAAACCTACGCTAAATGATATGCTTGCTGGTAAAGCGAGTTTTCCGGCCAGCCTGAATGAAGAGCGTAATAAAACTACCATAACTGATTTAAAACAGGCAATAAACCTGAATGAGAAATTACTTTTCATCAAGGATCTTTTTAACGGCTATAATCTTGCCTATGCAGAGGCCATTGAACTGATCAATAAAATGCCGGATTTCAAAAGTGCAGACACCTTTTTACAGCAGAATTATGCGGTAAAGAACAATTGGGCGTCTAAACAAAGTACTGTTGATCAGTTTTATGAATTATTGAACCAGCGTTTCCCGGCTAAATAAAGCCCATTCTGTTCGAGTCCAGCTTCAGGAATATAAATAGCAACACGGTAAAGCTCCAAAGTGAAGATCCTCCATAGCTGATAAATGGTAATGGAATGCCTATTACTGGTATGATGCCTATAGTCATCCCTATATTGATAAATACGTGGAAGAAGATGATACAGGCGACACAGTAGCCGTAAACCCTTGAGAAGGTGGAGCGTTGCCGTTCTGCGAGATTAACAATCCTGAGCAATAAGAACATAAATAATGCAATCACCACAAAGCAGCCTGCAAATCCCCATTCCTCACCAATGGTAGAGAAAATGAAGTCAGTACTTTGCTCCGGCACATAACCATATTTGGTTTGGGTCCCCTCTAAAAATCCGCGACCGGTAAGCTGTCCGGAACCAATTGCTATTTTTGATTGGTTTACATTATATCCTGCACCTTTTGGATCGGTTTTAAGCCCCAGGATCAGCTCAATCCGAGTACGCTGGTGTGGCTGCAGTACTTGTTCAAACAGCAGCTTGGCAATAAATAAATAGCCGATGGCGGAAAATGTAATGATGCCAATCATGATCATCCTTTGCTGTTTTTTCTTATTGAAATAGATGAACAGCCCTCCAAGTACCAGTATTATCGAGATGAGCAGCCACTGAGAAAGAAAAAGGTTCAGAACGAAGAGCAGTACCATGCCCCAGAATATAATCAGCAGATAACCCGGCAATCCTTCACGATATAAAGGAAACATAAAGGAGAGGAAGACCAGCATTGATCCGGCATCCGGCTGAAGCATGATCAGACACATAGGCACAATGACGATCGTGGCAGCAACCAATATGGGCTTTAAGGTATTTAGCTTAGGATTAAAGGAACTGATGTACCTGGCCATTAGGAGCGCGGTGCCGAATTTAGCAAGCTCTGAAGGCTGTAGACGGAAGGATCCAATGGGGATCCATGCCTGATTACCACCTACGTTACGTCCCACAATCAAAACGACTACCAGCAGTAACATGGTAACCCCATAAATGATAGGCGAAAAGATACTGAAGAACTTGCCATCCAGTAATAATATAGAGAAACCCAATAGCAATCCGGAAATGATGAACATGAGCTGCTTACCATAATTGGTGCTGAAATTAAAGG
>CBFGNP010000696.1:0-2805 GCA_965650095.1 uncultured Pedobacter sp.
GAAGTGCCGGAAGTGTTGTTATACATGGAGTTTGCCTCATAACCTCTTATCAAATACGGGTATCCTATGTACAAGGGGTAGAGGTTCTCTCCTTCTTTGCCTATCCTAAGGTAGTTGTAACTTCTTACCGCCAGGGTAACAGGTTTTAAGCGCCAGTATTTTCTAAGGTCTACGGTGACGGCTGAGAATTGGTAGTCGCCAAAATACTGCTCCATTCCCACTCTGTATCTGAAACCGTCAAGTGGTGAGGTGATGCCGTTTATGGAATTGTCGCCGACAAAAGCGGCGTTGGCCTGGAAAATAGTAAAGCTTTTAAACGGAACACCAAATTCATCGGTCGCCTGATCCAAAGGAACCTTTCTTTTGTCGGATGTGATGTAATAACCAGGATAACCGTTAATATTTTCGTAGTAATTGCTGATGCGGTCAATTCGGTAACTATAACGGGAGAACGCTCCTCCGGCTTCAAAGCGATGAACTTTATTGAAAGGATAAGCAGCAAAAAGTTGCGCCTGGTCTTCAAACGTCCTAATCAGGTTAGTTCTGTCGTTAATGACATCTATTTCATTGTCGCCATCGCTCAGTTTATCAGGAACAATTTCCCTAAAGCCCGTAATATATGGGATATGGGAGAGGGCTGCACCCCAGTTCACCCTACTTTGCTGATTGATATAACCTACCAGTCCGCCGAAATCATAAATCTCGCCATTAACTGAAAGGTTTGCTATGATCTGGTTATGTCCTAAAATGTCACTGAACATACCTACGATACCACCTTGCACACCAGTTCCGAAGCGGCTGGTAGAAACACCTACGCCACTATTGGCCAGGTAGTCTAGCTTAAATTGAGGTCTGTAAGGCACAAGTCGCATGGAATCAGCGGTTGTTCTTTCAAAGCGTTCAAAGTTGTTGAGGTTTGAATTGATAATGTCGACGCCCATACTTTCCATAGGAGGAAGGATTGCGGCATCAAAATTTACAGCATTGACGTCCACCGGAGTTGAATGGAAGCCACTGGCAGGGGAGTTGTAAAGGGTATAGCGTTGCGACCGGTAATAGCTGTACACGATTTCATCATTTCTGGAAACAGACATGGCAGGTGAAAATTCGGTTATGCCACTGATACCAGTGAAGTAATCAGTAAGCTGTTTGACTGTGTTATCAGCCAGGTTGTATTCGTAAAGGTTTCTGAATCCATCCCTGTTGGATAAGAAGAACAGCCTTTTGCTATCTCCCGAAAACTGAGCATTAAGGTTATTGGCACCAGGAAATACAGGGATGTTGGTTAATGATTTGCTTTCGATGTCATAAATGCTTAGGTTGATCGGGTGAACAGCCGTGTTGCTATTGCTGGCCAGAGACGCCCTGTCTGAAGAAAATGCAATTTTCTTTCCGTCCTGCGAATAAGCAGGAGCGTAGTCGGAATAGGCATCATTGGTAATCTGGCTAACTTTTTTGGTTTTCAGGTTATAAGAGAAGATATCACTTTGTCCCTGTACCATTCCCGAAAAGGCAATATCTTCACCATTGGGCGACCAGGAAAGGTTTCCAAACTGTGCTACATCACCCATCTCTGCGCGCAGGGCAACACTTCCATCGTTTATATTGATGATCATCAGTTGATTTTTGCCTTTGCTGAAGATACTAAAAGCGAACTGCTTACCATCGGGAGACCATGTGCCTGCCGATTCCAGAAAGTTAAAATCATCTATATGTGAATTGGCTACCTGACTGCTTAGCTTTCGGATGATCTTTCCGGTTTTGGCATCTGCGAGAAAGAGGTCGATACCAAAAAGGTCTTTTTCCGACAAAAAAGCAAGGTATTTCCCATCCGGGCTGATGGATGGGGAAACATTCATGTTGCCCGCATTCTTATTGTCTATGATTTTTGTTCCCGTAATTCTGATCTGTGAGCTGTCAGCTTTTAACATCGGACGGTAATGCGTTTCAATTGCATTTTTCCACAAACCTGATAAGGCTCTGTCGTCGTAACCAAAAGTATACCTCAAGCCATTCTCATAACCAAATCTTGCTGTTGCTTTAAATAATGGGACAATGGTGGTATCTCCATAGACGGAGCCAACGAAAGTCCAGAACGCCTGTCCGTACCTGTAAGGGAAGTATTTATTGGAGTTAGTCAGATCTTTTAGAGAAGGGATGTCCCGGTTTAATAAGGCGTCGCGCATCCACATGGAGGTGAATGCATCGGTTTTACCTACAGAAAGGTATTCAGCCATACCTTCGATCATCCATAAGGGAATCTGGCTTATATTCTCCAGATTTATGGAGTCCTTTTCAAGTAGCAAGTGGTACTGGAAAGCGTGAACAAGCTCATGGCCCAACACATGGCGGGTTTGGTTATTCAGTTCCATAACAGGCATGATCACCCTGTTTTTTAAAGCTTCGGTAACCCCGCCTGTCCCAATACCTATTTCCCCCTGGAGGGCGGTGGTCTGTTGAAAGTCTGGGTGATTGTTGTAGAGAATGATTGGGTTCTTTTTCAGAAAAGTATCTCTAAATACTTCCTGATGCATTTTATACCAGGTTTCTGCATCCTGGGCGAACATTTGCATCAGCATTACATTCTTCAGGTAATAATAGATCTCAAAGTGCGGCGTCTGCAAAACATTAAACTTCTCATTATTATAGCGCACCCTGTTTTGTCCAAAGTACTGAGCATAAAGGGAGGCGGACGATATCGTCAGGAGCAACAGGATGGGGATGAATCTTCGAAGGAAAGTATAGCTTTTATTCATAGGGCTTATATTTCAAGAAATTACAGTTTAAATTTACGCAAAATTGTAA
>CBFGNP010000697.1:0-2803 GCA_965650095.1 uncultured Pedobacter sp.
TTACTCCAGACCAAATGTAAAGGGACGTAAGATCTTTGGTGGTCTGGAACCTTACGGTACCGTATGGCGGACAGGCGCAAACTCTGCAACAATGATCAGTTTTACCGAGCCTGTAAAAATAAATGGCAAAGAGCTTCCGGCAGGAGATTATGGATTATTTACTATACCGGGTAAAGACGAGTGGACCGTGATATTCAACAAAGGCGCTAAACAATGGGGTGCTTATGAATACAAAGAAGCTGAAGATGTATTAAGGGTTAAAGTTAAAGCCACCAAGCTAAAAGATAAAGTAGAAACATTTACCATCCAGTTTGCCAATGTTTACCCTACTACCGCTCAATTACAATTCATGTGGGAAAATACTGCAATAAGTCTTGATCTAACCACGGAAGTTGATGCCACTGTAATGGCAGGTATTGATGAAGCCATGAAAGGAGAGAAAAAACCTTACTTCGCAGCAGCCCAGTATTATTACTCGAATGGCAAGGATTTAAACAAGGCACTGGAGTGGATCAATGCAGCTGAGGCAGCAGATAACAAAGCGCCATGGGTAAAATTATGGAAAGGACGTATCCAGTTAAAAATGGGCGACAAAGCCGGGGCAGCAAAAACAGCAGCAGCAGGCTTACAGGCAGCTACAGAGATGAAAAATCAGGAATATGTTCGCCTGCATACGGAGTTGCTGAGCGAGTCCAAGAAGTAAAGATTTATTTCATCTATTTCGTTTATCATGTAGGTAGCCGTTGAGATGTAAATTTATTTGTAAAAAAGCCTGATATAATTCGCCTCCTCAAAGTTTTTTTCGGAAGGGAAAAACTTTGCATGTCGGCTCATCATATCAGGCTTTTTTATTGCAGTATTACCAGGTATACTTAGCGCTTCTTCCCTGTACTCAAGACCTTTTGGATGATCAATGAGCTGAATACCACCATCAGGCAACCGATTACGTTGAGCCATAAATAAGCTACAGCATCAGCCTGTCCAAGTACTACGATCGTAGCCTCTGTTAACAACGCAGCAATAAAGACAGCCCTCCCATTGACCTGCTTCACATAAAATGCAACCAGGAAAACACCAAGTATTGTACCGTAGATATAAGAACCTAATATATTTACTGCTTCCAATAAATTACCTATTTTACTGGCATATAAAGCCATTGCAATGCATACGGCACCCCAAAAAACGGTTGCCAGCCGTGAGGCCTGGAGATACTCATGGTCCGATGCATTTTTTTTGATCAGGCGTTTATAGATATCAATCACTGTAGTAGAAGCGAGAGAGTTCAGCGCACTTGCCGTCGAGCCCATAGAGGCCAGGAAAATAATAGCAATCAGTAACCCGATCAATCCTTTTGGCAGGTATTGCGTGACAAAACTTAAAAAAATATAATTGTTGTCCTTTATGTTGGCATGCTCATCATTCTTTTGCATTAAGTCTGTCACCTGTTTTCTGATGGATCTTTCTTTTTCATCAGCAAGCTTGAGCGCTGTCCTTTGCTGATCAATAAGTATTTTATTATCGGCATTGAGTGCAGCATTCATCTTATTGACTTCAATTTGCTTTTCTTCAAAGGCCTGGTTATAGTTTGTTTTAATCTTATTCAGTTCAGTCGCATACGCGCTTTTTTCGAGCTTATTTAGCTCAAAACTGTTAAAAAATATGGGCGGACGATTGTATTGGTAAAAAGTAAAAACAAGTACGCCTATCAGTAAGATCAGAAACTGCATCGGTATTTTTACCATGCCGTTCATCAGTAAACCCAGACGGCTCTGGCTAACTGAAGCTCCGGATAGATAACGGCCTACCTGGCTCTGATCGGTTCCGAAATAAGACAATTGCAGAAAGAAACCACCGATTAAGCCGGTCCAGACCGTGTACTGATTGCTCAGATCAAGCTTAAAATCTATGGCATTCGTTCTGCCCATTTTGCCTGCGATACTAATGGCCCTGCTAAAGCCAATATCTCCCGGAAGCAGGTGCACCACCATGATTCCGGCAGCAAATAAACCGCAAAAGATAATGCTCATCTGTAGCATTTGCGTATAAGAAACAGCTTTAGTGCCTCCATATACTGTGTAAAATATAACCAGACAACCGATAAACAGGGTGGTATACGTGGTATTGATGTTTAATATGGTAGATAAAATAATAGATGGAGCATAAATGGTTATTCCTGTAGAAAGGCCCCTTTGTATTAAAAATAAAAATGCCGTCAATGCCCTGGTGTTCAAATCAAAACGCTGTTCAAGATATTCATACGCAGTATACACTTTTAAGCGGTGAAATATGGGTACAAAAGTGATGCACAGCACAATCATCGCAAGGGGCAGGCCCAGGTAAAATTGTACGAAGCTCATTCCTGATGAATAAGCCAGTCCGGGTGCAGATAAGAATGTGATGGCGCTGGCCTGTGTAGCCATCACCGACAGGCAAACATGATACCAGGGCAAGGATTGATTGCCCAGCAGATATCCCTGGATATTTTGTGCTCCCTGGCTTTTATAAACACCGTAAACTACAATTACAACAAGTGTAAGGATTAATACCGCCCAATCTATAACACTCATTCGAAATACCTGGTAAAAGCGTAAAAAACTAAAATCAGCAAGACCAGCCAGCCGATGAGAAGCCGGTAAAATTGCTTCCAGGTTTTAACGAAGGGGGGGAGGTCCTGTTCTCTATTGTCGATTGGCTCTTGGGCTGACATATCAACTGCTGTTAATTATTTTTTTTCGACAGTAGATTTACAAACAAACGGTAGGCCCCTGGCACACCCGCCGGTAATTCCCTGAAAAAAGAAATA
>CBFGNP010000698.1:0-2791 GCA_965650095.1 uncultured Pedobacter sp.
CATCGACCATACTTTATCTAAGTATTTTAAGGTAGGAACTAATCTACAGCTAACCTATACGGATAATGATCAGGCTGCCCAGAATATTTTTGGAAACAGCCTTACCTTTTTGCCGTTGGGCGATGCTTTTGATGCAAACGGCGAGATCAACCACATTCCTGTTAATGGGGTTACCAATCCATTATCAGATCAGATCAAAGACCAGTATGCAAACAATACACTGAAAACCTATTTCGCTGGAAACGCATTCCTGGAAATCACTCCGATAAAAGGTTTATCCTACCGCTCTGTAATCGGAACGGCATTGGGTTCAGCCAGAAATGGTAAATATTTCGGTACCCAGTCTATCGCCAATCCAGAGGCAGGCTTTAAGGTGCCGGCAGCGGTAATCATTAACGACAGAGATTTCAATTACCGTTGGGAAAACATTTTAAGTTATGAGTTTAACATCCACAATGATCATCACTTCAATCTTACCGGCGTAACCTCATGGGCTAAAAATCAGTATGAGCAGGCTTATGCCGGTGGATCAGGCTTTGATCTCGACTCGTATTCTTTTTACAACCTTAGCGGTGCTACTACATCGGTAACCAGGTCATCCTATGTCCGCAACCAGTCGATGTCTTATGTCGGCAGGATCAATTACAACTACAAAGGCAAATACCTGTTGTCGCTATCTAACCGCTGGGATGGCGTTTCGCGTCTGTCCGAAGGCAACAAATGGGATGTATTCCCTGCAGGTGCCCTTGCCTGGAGAATCAGTGATGAAGATTTCTTTAAAGGAGTTGAAACGGTTTCAAGTCTGAAATTGCGGGTAGGATATGGCGTAACCGGTAACTCGGGAGGGGTAGGCGCTTATGGTACGCAGGCTGGTGGCTTCAATGCGCCGAAACCCGTTGGCTTTGGTGAAAGCACGCTCGGTCCGGCATTTATTCTGAACCAGCAACTGGCCAATGCAGATCTTGGATGGGAGAAATCTTACAATACCAATATTGGCCTGGATGCCGAGTTTTATAAAGGCATCATCAATCTGACGGTCGATTGGTACAATACCGACACCAAGGACCTCTTGTATCTTCGCAACATGCCGGCTTCCCTGGGCGGATCCTGGGGCGCACCATTTAGCATGTGGCAAAATATTGGCGCCACCAACAACAAAGGCCTGGAAATTCTGATCAATACACGTAACATAAACCGCGAAAATTTCTCCTGGAGCACCGCATTAACTTTTGCTGCGAACAGAGAAAAAATCGTTTCCCTTCCTGGAAATAAGGACCTGATATCCAGTGGTCTTTTTATGGGCCGGCCGGTTGAGACGTTTTTTGATTATAAGTACCTGGGTATATGGCAGGAAAATGAAGCTGCTGAAGCTGCTAAATATAATTCCAAACCGGGCGACATTAAGCTGGCGACAGATGGCTCGTTTAAAGCTGATGGTACCCATGCTTACAGTGCCAATGATAAAGTGGTGCTGGGTTCTGCAGTTCCGGACTGGACAGGTGGCTTACAAAACAATTTTAAATATAAAAACTTCGATGCGAGCATATTCCTGACCGCGCGCTGGGGACAAATGCTTTCCAGTAATTTGATTACCCGTTACAATCCTACTACAAGCGTAGGCAACAGCCCGGACGACATCGATTACTGGACACCTGAAAATCCTGCTGCCTATCTGCCGAGACCGGGACTTCATTCCTCAACCAGCGGGTACATCGGTTTCGACGCATTAAAATATGTAGACGGCTCTTATTTCAAGATCAGGAACATTACACTGGGATACACGCTACCACAAAGTGTGCTGAGCAGGTTCTCTATGCAAAAACTGCGCTTTTATGCTACTGCCGGCAATCCGTTCATCTTCGCTAAAAGCAAATACCTGAAGTATCAGGATCCGGAAGCTAACGGCTCAGACAATTTCCCATTAACCAAGCAGTTTGTATTTGGTCTTAACGTAACATTTTAATTTTTAAAGACATGAAACTAAAGCATATATTGATCACTATGTTCAGCCTTGGGCTTTTCATGGGCTCCTGCTCCCTCGACGAGGTGAACCCTTCGGGTGTGACGGTTGATAAGGTGGCTGCCACAAAAGCAGGCTTCAGCAAGCTGGTTAACACTTGCTATTTTGACCTTCCAAGATACTTTTATGGCCGCAACTTATTGCTGGTTACAGAAGGGGGAACAGACACCTGGACGTCTGATTTAAACTCGAACAACAACCAGAACTACATGAAATACGCGTCTGGTGGCGCCATGTCTATCGATATGGCCAAAGATTACTGGAACGGTGCCTACGATGGTATCAATTACTGCAATATCGTTATTGGCCGGGCAGACCAGGTGCAGGACTTTAGCAGCGATCAGGAGAAGAACGAACTGGTTGCCCAGGCTTATTTTCTGCGCGCGCTGTATTATTTCCATCTGGTAGAGCAATTTGGTCCATGCCCTTTAACCTTAAAAGAAACGGTAGCCGCAAATACAGAGGCAATCCGTACCCCACAGCTGGAAATCTATGAAAAAGCGATCATTCCTGATCTGCGTTTTGCAGTTGAGCATTTGCCGACCGCAGCAGAGGCAGGACGGCCGTCAAAAAAAGCGGCATTAGGTCTTTTGGCTAAAGCTTGTCTGCAAACTAAGGAATACGGAACAGATACCTACCTGGAAGAGGCGCTCACGGCTTCAAAAAAGCTGATAGAGAGCCCTGCTACTTACAATACCCGCTTGTATGGTAACTTTGTTGACAACTTTAATGCGGCCAATAACAAAAACAACTTTGAGGCCCTTTACCAGA
>CBFGNP010000699.1:0-2789 GCA_965650095.1 uncultured Pedobacter sp.
ATGATTGCGGAGTTATAGTTATCGGCAGATAGCTTCCGGCGTTTCCCAGAGGAATTTTCGCCTGAGCAGTCAATCCGGTCAATATAACTTTTGACATTGCACCGGTAGTTGCTGACAAGGTGTTAATATAGGAATTATCATTCCCGCCTAAAACTTTTGAAACACGAAGTACTGAAGTTGAAGTTGCCGGAATTTTCAGCACTCCCTCCTGCATATCGAGTTCCGCTACCACCAGATTCTGAGCTAACGTAACACCAGCGGTTGAATTGACTATCATTTTTTTGACAATTGCAGTCTTAAAAGTATTGTTGGCAATGGTTTTTGCTGTCGATGCAAAAGGAGAGAAATTTACAAAACCTATGATGCCTTCTGTGGCATCTATTTTAGATGTGCTGTTTACTGTAATAGGGCCTGCTGTGTTCATTACAGTGCCTGCAGCTATTTTAAGGATAGCGGTGCCTTCAACACCCAATGTTCCCAAAGTAAATTTTGTTCCCTTAATTGTATTAATCGTGCTTACAGAAGTACTCCCAAAATTTGTGGTAAGTGATGAAGTGGAAGCATTAGAGACAGTAACAAAATTAACGTCATCTTCTGCTGTCAGGTTTCCTCTTCTGATATTCAATATACCGGTACCTCCCTCTGTATAGACAGATGATCCCTTTTGAAAAGACACACCTTCTGCAACGGTTACAGCAATACCATCATTTACTTTCAGGAAAGTGCCCGCTATAACTTTAGGTGCTATGGTATAGCCACTTCCTCCGCTACTTAATGTAACCTCTGTAACACCTACTTTTGCCGAAACAATCGCCCCTGTACCACTTCCTGTAATAGACATGGTGGGTATGGATGTATAGCCCGAACCCGGATTGGTTATCGTAATTCCCCTAATTTTGCCACCAACTATCAGCGCTTTTGCTGTAGCTCCGCTTCCGCCACCGCCACTGAATGAGACAGTTGTTGCTGAGGTATAACCCGATCCTGTATTCTTGATATCAGCACCTGTAACATTCACGCTGGAAATGGCAGCTACGGCACTGACAGAACCGGCAGCTTGCCCTCCATTTGCAAAATATAACGAAGGAATACTACTTAAACGGCCAGGTGCTATAATATTGAGTGCCGATACTGCTCCCCCAGTGATTACGGCACTTAATATAGCTCCATACCCTTCTCCAACAGCCAGATCAGCTAAACTCCTGGCACCTGATGCCAATGCACTATGCCCGTCTCTTATTAACAAATTTGTTGTTAATCCAAGAGCAGTGGTTGCAGTTATCCAATTCCCCCCGCTTGTGTAAACCTCAAATTGTGATGGAGTGCCTAAACTGCTACTAACAAGTCTGGTTCGATAATCACCTTCTACTGGAATATGTAGAAATGGAGCATCTTGATTAAACAAAAAAGTGCCATATCCTAATAATATTGCGTCCCCATTTTCTCCTCCATTTTCTGCTCTTATTCTATCGACAACCATTTTGGTATATTGAATTGGAGTTCCAGACATCCCTTTTCTGTTTACATAATGATTGTAAATCAATTCATAATATGGAAGAAACTCTCCCCTATATGTATCAGAAATTACATTTCCATAATAATTTGGTGTATAAGGTACGCTATAACCTAAATTATATTTAGCGGTATATTCGGCTCCTAACAATAACCTATTTGAATGCAAACCATAAAGATCCGCACCTTGCTTATACCCTATTTCGCAAGCTTCCGCTAAGCCCCCTATGCCCATTTGGGCATGCCTTTGATCGCGGCCGCTTTCCATACACTGCCCGGTAGTAGCGAAAATGTAATTGTTCAATGTTCCATTAGCAGTATCCGTGGTTGACCTCAAAAAATTGAACCCTTTGGTGTAAATGCCAGCGTCATCCAAAAAAATCCCTATTCCCATTATAGTTTTGGTAATGGCCGTATCCCAATTCCCCGCGTGCCCCCTCTGGAAATTTTCAATAACCGGATAAAATTTATCCCTGAACATAGCTTCCGCTCGCAGTATATCTGCGTTGCTCCAGCCCGCATGTGTATGCTTTATTATTTCGGCAGCATTAACCAAACCAAAACCATACCATGCCGCACATAACTTGGCAGCGCTGCCACTAAAAGTCTCCAAGGTATCTGCCCAGTTGTTAATTATTGTTTTAGCAATAGTTGCATATCTCATGTCTCCTGTAATTACCCACATAATTGCACTCCTATAAGCGATCTGACTTTGGGAAGACAGTGCCCTTGACGCTGGACTGGTTACACCTCCTTCATGTCTGTAAACATCTTCATATGCAATTCCCGGAACATAGTTTGGATCAGTGTTGGTATTCAAGATACCATATCCCGCTACAAATGGCTGTCGTCCCGAATTTGCAAGTTCCTTTATCCTGGCCAGGTCGGCAGCGTTTAACAGTATCCCCGGATGATTGAATTGTGCTTTAGCATGTAAAATGCACATCAATAAAAACATACATGCCAACAAAGGCATTTTTAGTTGCTTAGTAACTGTTAATCTCATAATGGTTGTATATTTGGCTTATAGACTATTTAGATATTATCTGTTGTTAATTGATCTCATCTCTCCACTAACTCTTTAACCGTGTCTCCATAATCATCCACCTTACCTGCTTTCATTTTCGACAATTGATACCATCTTTTAAAAGTGTTCACAAACACGATGAACATCAGCACCATGGCTGTGCAGGCCAGAAAAGCCAGCAGATATTGGCCTTTGGGTATGTACATATTCCGCACCTGCTCGTAACCTGCCCAGAATCTGATGAGCGCCA
>CBFGNP010000700.1:0-2784 GCA_965650095.1 uncultured Pedobacter sp.
CGACGTGGTCAACATTGGCATCGGTGGCTCTGACCTGGGGCCGGTAATGGTTACAGAAGCACTGAAGGCCTACAAAAACCATCTGCGCATGCACTTTGTATCAAATATCGACGGTACGCATATTGCAGAAACTCTGAAAAATGTTGATCGGGAAACCACTCTGTTCCTTATTGCTTCTAAAACCTTTACTACGCAGGAAACCATGACGAACGCCAATACTGCGCGCGATTGGTTCCTTGAAAATGGGGCTAAAAAAGAGGATGTTGCCAAACACTTCGCCGCATTATCCACCAATGCAAAGGATGTATCGGCTTTTGGTATTGATACAGAGAATATGTTTGAATTCTGGGACTGGGTAGGTGGCAGGTACTCTTTATGGAGCGCCATTGGCCTTCCTATCGCACTGAGCATTGGCTACGATAATTTTAAGCAGTTACTGGCAGGTGCCCATGCGGCCGATCAGCATTTTGAGAACGCGGAGTTCGAGATCAATGTGCCGGTCATTCTGGCTTTGATCGGCGTCTGGTACATCAATTTCTTTGATGCCGAAACGCAGGCCATCCTGCCATACGACCAATACATGCATCGTTTTGCAGCGTACTTCCAGCAAGGTGATATGGAAAGTAATGGTAAACATGTAGATCGCAATGGAAATGATGTGGCTTACGAAACAGGCCCGATCATCTGGGGTGAGCCCGGAACCAACGGACAGCATGCATTCTATCAGCTCATTCACCAGGGCACGCGGATCATCCCTTGTGATTTTATTGCTCCCGCACAAAGCTTAAACCCGATAGGCAATCACCACCCGATCCTGCTTTCAAACTTCTTTGCACAAACCGAAGCTTTAATGAACGGTAAAACCAAAGAACAGGTTGTCGCAGAATTAAAAAAAGAAGGCAAATCCGATGAAGAAATAGAAAAACTGGCTCCTTTTAAAGTGTTCGAAGGAAACAGGCCTACCAATTCTATCCTGCTAAAAAAGGTTACTCCATACAGTCTTGGGAATCTGATCGCCATTTATGAACACAAGATATTTGTCCAGGGCATCATCTGGAACATCTTCAGTTTCGATCAATGGGGCGTAGAGCTCGGCAAGCAGCTGGCAAAAAGCATTTTGCCCGAACTGGATGGTGAAACAATGGTAAGTTCACATGATGGCTCTACCAACGGCCTGATCAATCAGTATAAAAACTGGCGGTAAACAAAAATGTTACCTTGTTTACCATCGGCGCATTAAACTTTTATGATTCTATTATGTTCTAATCCAATATATTAAACATAAAAAGCCTGCATGATTTATGGAAAATAGATGATGCAGGCATCATGATATAAAATAACATGCTGATGAAAACAATTAAAAATATTTTGATGCTGGCTACGCTGTTCATTGCGATGCAGGTAAGTGGGCAGACAGATAAGGAAACTACTTTAAAAATTATTAATGAGCAGAATTTCATCTTCCATGCGACTTCAGCAATGCCTATGGCCAATCAGGAGGTAAACAATATCCTAAGCAGGATGCCCGGTGGTAGTGGAGCGGGAATGATCCAGCTGTCAGGATCGCAATACGAGCTCGTTGTTACCAAAGACAGTATTGAGGCCTACCTTCCGTATTATGGAAGAGCTTATAGTGCAACCCTGAATCCTGATTCAGGTACTAAGTTTAAGTCTAAGAAGTTCAAGTACAAAGCTGATAAAAGAAAGAAAGGCTCCTGGATAATTACCATGAACTTTAAGGATGCAAAAGATACCCAATCGATGATCTTAAACGTTTCAGAGAACGGATATGCTAACTTAATCGTAAACAACAACAACAGGCAACCGATATCTTTTAACGGGTACCTGAGCGAACCTAAGATTAAAAAGAAATAAACGCCTCTGATCTAAAAAAGGTCGCTATGCTTATTACATAGCGACCTTTTTTATACCTTACTTTTTCGGCTGAAGCTTCATTTCAAATAGATGCGGCCATTTTTTTCCGGTCACAAACAGGCGCCTTCCCGCCTTATCCCAGGCAATACCATTTAACACATTGTTGTTCCTCGCATCTTCATCCTTAAAATAATCTGCAGGCAATAGTCCTGAAAAATCTATCTTTTTCTCGATCACACCTGATGCGGGATCAATTACGACAATAATGTTTTCCGTGTATACATTCGCATAGATCTTTCCGTCGATATATTCCAGCTCGTTCAGGGAATCAACAGGGCCGTTGTCATCATAAACCTCGATCGTACTTTCATCTCTATAAGTATCCTTATTCATAAAATAAAGCTTATTGGAACCGTCAGACATGATGAGCTGTTTACCATCAAAACACAAACCCCATCCCTCTCTGTTGGTCGAATAAGCAAACGTACCCTGTTGTTTAAAAGTTTTTGCGTCATACACGAAACCTGATTTTGCCTTGTAGGTCAGCATCACTACTTTGTCACCTACCAGACTTGCCCCTTCTCCAAAATACTGATCATTCAGTTTAATCTGCTGCAACACCTTCCCTGATTTTACATCAACCCAGCGCAGCGTCGAATGTTTTTCCTGTCCGGTGCTTTCCAGAAACCGGCCGTTATGATATTCGAGCCCCTGCGTATAGGCCGAGGTATCATGAGGCATCGTATGGACTATCTGATAACCATAAACCTCCGGCTTCAACGGTGATTTAAGCTCAATATTGGTAGTCAGCGTGTCTTTTTCGCTCCCAGTATCAACAATAGCGGTAATCAGCTTATAACCAAGAGCAAGTTTTGCTGTATTTATAGAAATACTTTCCCCACTACTTTT
>CBFGNP010000701.1:0-2767 GCA_965650095.1 uncultured Pedobacter sp.
GTAAAATCTAAGGGTATATTCCCTGTCGTTATGAATGGCTTTCGGACTATAAAATACACCCCCAATACCTGCAAACATATAAGGTGTAAACTTTTTTGTCCCACCACCGGCAAAATAATTCAGAAAATTGAAATCAACCTGCAAATTAACTTCATTTAATGCCGTTTTGAAATTAATGTTCCGGTCCTGGAATTGTGAGTTTTCTGATTCGGCATCATTGGCCCTGATCCTGCCATGGGTATAATGAAGCCCCACTGCCCAGTAGGGGTCAATATTCAGTTTGACGTATCCACCCGCAGACATTCCACTGATTTTCACAGGCTTATCCTGATTCAGATCTCCGATATAACCGGAGCCGCCGCCTGCCAGCCCTAACTCAAATGTCTGCCCATAACCACCAGATATTCCCAGTAACAGTACTAAAAAACAGAGAAGGTACCGGGTATATTGCATATTAGTAATTACGGGTATCTATGCCCCAAAGGAGTTTATTTCTTAGCGTAGTCAGGTAGCTTTCGTTATGAAGCCGCATTAAATTTACATGAAAGTTCGCTTTATTCAAGGTAATTTTTACCGATCTGTCTACTGTTTCCGTCCTTGAATCACAGGATACCAGGAATTTAGCACTCCTCGCTTCTACTTCAAAAGTCAGGGAGACATCATCCGGAACAATTACCGGCCTCACATTTAAATTATGCGGGGCTATGGGTGTGATTACAAAATTATGCGAACTGGGATAAATAATGGGGCCACCACAACTTAATGAATAGGCAGTTGATCCCGTGGGTGTTGCAATGATCAAGCCATCTGCCCAATAGGAGTTCACAAATTCATTATTCATATAGGCATGAATGATCATCATTGCAGAATTATCCCTTCTGTGAATAGTGATATCATTCAGCGCGAAATTTTCTTCACCGAACAGATCATAGGTTGATTCTAAATTTAATAAAGTTCGCTGATCAAGGGAATACTCCTTATTCTTTAAGGCTTCAATTGCTTTTTTTATGTCATCCTTATTGATGCTGGCCAAAAACCCGAGTCTGCCGAAATTAATACCGATTACAGGTATCCCTGAGTCGCGGACTAAAGATAAAGTATCCAGCAGCGTTCCATCACCACCTAAACTGACCAGTACATCAGTTTGCCCTATAAGCTCTGCATGCCGTTTAAAAACCGTTATATGGTCGGGTAATTTGATCTTGTCCTTTATAAAATCCAGATATTTTTTATACACCAGGATAGGTGTTTTATATTGGTCCAGCACATTAAAAACTTCCTGAACATATGGTAATACACTGTTGTTGAACTCCCTGCCGTAAATTGCAATCTTCATTTGGCTTTTATTTTTCCTATGTATATATCTGTATATAATTTGTCTTAATGATCATGAAGCTGTCATGAGGCATATACATTACTATACATTTAGATAATTCATGAACGAGTTGAACCGGTCCTCGGTTCCATCATCTGCTTTTGTGCTGTTAAACACGGCCTTGATCTGGTAGTTGTACCTTTCAAAAGAAGCGGTTATACCGGATAGCTCTGTCTTATTAATTTTCAATGTAACTTCCAGTTTGGTGGAATCAGGGAAGGACTGAACATAGGAGGATAAGATCTGTGCGTTATCTGCCTCGACAATCTGGGCCATATGTGCCAAAGAATTATTTCTGTTTCCGATTTCTAAAACGATGATGCCTCCTGGTTCTTTTACGGCAAAAATGTCTGAAGCATAACACAACAGGTGGTTGACTGCTATTAATCCAAGGTAGTTCTTTTTGTAATCTAATACGGGTACTACGGAAAGATTTAACTGCGTCAGTAACCTCATGACATCATATACATGGGCATCCTCATATACAAATGGATTTAACAGGGATAAGGGAAGTCCACCAATGGGTAGCGCTACATCCTTGACCTCGATTAACTCGTCCTCAGCCAGCAGACCAAGAAACTGGGTTTCGTTTACGATGGGCAAATGAGATAATTTGAACTCAGTCATCCTTTCCAAAGACTTCTGAACCGAGTCAGATGTTTTCAGTGGGGGGATTGAATCAGATATAAGTTCAGCTGCCAGCATGGTTTTATTTTAATAAAATTCTGTTTAAAAATTTATTGAGGTATTCGTTAAAAACTTCAGGACGTTCCATCATCGGTGCATGTCCGCATTTATCGACCCAGTTCAGTTCCGAGTTCGGCAAAAGTTCATGAAACTCTTCTGCCACCTCCGGTGGGGTTACTTTGTCCTGCATCCCCCAGATTAAAGAAACAGGAATTGTAATTCTGGAAAGATCCTTAGACATATTATGACGTATTGCCGATTTTGCCAGAGCGAGAATACGAATAACTCTTGAACGTTCATTTACCGTTTTATAAACCTCATCAACCAGATCCTTGGTTGCGGTTACGGGATCATAAAACGTAAACTCAACCTTCTCACGAATATAATCATAACTCTCCCTTTTTGGAAAAGATCCTCCGAACGCATTTTCATACAAGCCAGAACTACCGGTAAGTACAAGTGCTTTTACATTCTCCTGATGCGCCAGTGTAAATACCAACCCAACGTGACCACCAAGCGAATTACCTATCAAAACAACCTGATTAAGCTTTTTATGTTTTACGAATCTGTGTAAATATTTTGATAAGCTCCTTACACCAAGTGTTAAAATCGGCAGTTCATAAATTGGTAAAATTGGCACAAGAACATGATAATTCTCTTTAAAATAATCAATTACTGGCTCCCAGTTGCTCAATTCTCCCATTA
>CBFGNP010000702.1:0-2756 GCA_965650095.1 uncultured Pedobacter sp.
CGGTTGATGCAACGGTATTTTAATTCAGACCCCATTAGCGTAAGTGATCAATCAGCGATCAGGCTACACCTGGACAAAGAGCTGTCCGACCTAAAAGCAGCCTGCGCTTTGCATCAGCCACAGCAATTGATCGGATCGGCAGGTGCATTCGAGACCTTTACAGGAATGTTAGCTCCCGGTTTAGACTTGGAGACCCTTAAATCGGCTCATATTGATTTAAATCAATATCATAAACTTGCCGATTTATTGATTTCTTCAACACATGCAGAAAGGGACTTTATGCCGGACCTGATTAAACTGCGTGTCGACATGATTGTCATTGCAGCGCTCCTTACCAATTATATCATCGAAGCCTGCCGCATTCAAACCTTAAGTCTGTCTACCTACGACCTAAAAATGGGTGTGCTTCAGCAGTTGGCAACCTCAGAAAGCTAACAGCGCTTTATAAAGCTTTTCTGTAGGGAGCCCCATCACATTTGTATAGGAACCAATGATCTTTTCAACCGCAATAAAACCTATCCAGTCTTGTATTCCATAAGCCCCTGCTTTATCCATAGGATGATAATTACGGATATAATAGGCGATCTGTTCGGGAGTGATTGGGTTAAAAAATACTTCCGTGACATCATAAAAAGAACGGATTCGATCGCCATGAGCGATGCTGACGCCAGTATACACCTGGTGATTGGTTCCTGAAAGCTTGGAGAGCATTTCCACGGCATGGGTCTCATCTTCCGGTTTTCCAAGTATCTCTTTATTATAAGCAACAATGGTATCAGCAGTGATCACTATATTTCTTCCTCTGTCTTCCTCGAAAGCAGCTGCTTTTTTTTCAGCAATATAAACCGCGATTTCGGCGGGTAAAAGATCTTCAGGATAGCTTTCATCAACCTCCTTTAAAACTACTTTAAAATCCAGATCCATCAGTTTCATCAGCTCTTGTCTGCGCGGGGATTTAGAGGCGAGTAAGATAGGGAGTTCTTGTTTATACATTCTTTGTTTTTTAACGGCAGAATAATACCTGTCCGGGCAAAAATAATAAAAGCGGCCATAAGCCGCTTTTATTATTTTATAATTCTGAATGATTACTTGCCTCCAGCGCCGCCTGGACCACCAGCACCTGGTCTGCCCTGACCTCTTCTTTTCATCCGCTCTTCTTTCCAGGTTGCAAACGCTTTTTTCTGATCGTCGTTCAGCAATGCTTCAACTTTCTTGTTCGTATCTTCGTTGGCAGCTTTCATTTTCGCCATCATTGCATCCCTGTCGCCTTTGCTTTCTTCTCTCACTTTCATCATGTTCGTGGCCTGCTCCAGGTAAATGGTTTTAACCTTCGCTTGTTGGTCCTCATTAAGACTCAATTGCTTGGTTAACTGAGCCGTGGTCCTCTGAGCTCTTTCTTCAGGAGTTCCCATTCCACGACCACCTTGTTTTGGTGCATCCTGCGCGTTTGCAAATGTCATTACGCTGATTAATAATCCGCAAATAATCAATACTTTTTTCATCTGTTTATATTTTTTAAAGGTTATAAGCTTCGTGAGCTCTGTTGTTAGAGACAGCAAGAGCCAAATAGGTTTAACCCTTAAATGTAACATAATTGTTGCAATAAGAAATAATGGATTATTTGCCGGAATCGGCAGCAGATGGGTCTTCATCAAACCACTTTCCCTGTACTTTAAGTACCTTTTCTATAATATCCCTTACAGCAGTTCTACCGCCTGTGTATGGTGAAATATATTTTGAGATGGCCTTGATCTCGGGAACAGCATCAGCCGGACAGGTAGGAAGCCCTACCAGTTTCATAATTTTAAGGTCAGGGATATCATCACCCATGTAAAGAATTTCTTCGGCAGCAATATTATGATCAGCACACAGGCGGCTGTACACTTCAACCTTATCAGAAACACCTAAAAAAATATTATTGATACCAAGGCCTTCAAATCGCTTTTGCATGGCCTCACCTTTTCCGCCTGATATGATACAGACCTGATAACCTCTTTTTACAGCAAGCTGCAGCGCATAGCCATCTTTGATGTTGAATGTCCGTAAATACTCGCCCGAATCGGACGCGATGATATCACCGGTAGTCAACACGCCATCAATATCAAAGATGAAGGTAGTAATCTGCTTCAGCTGCTCAAGAAACATCCTTATTTCTGGTTATCTCTCCATTCGTAAACCCAGGCTGACTGGATCTGCTCCAGGTGTCCTTCATTACTTTCTTCTTTGGTGCCTTTGAAATTAGGCAAAGACAACACCCATTCCAATAACTCGGTAAATCGGATACGATAGATCTTTGCTTCGTTAAAATCATCTCCGAATTTCTCATATAACTCCTGAGCGATATCCTCATGATCGTTCCAATATATCGGTAAGGCAAACTTATCCTGCATGTTCTATTTGTTTATATTTTTAATTAATGGCCTAAAAACTCCGACTGATCAGGTATGGTTACTTCAATGTCGCCACTGATCACCACACATTGGCAGCCTAGACGAGAAATGATTCGCGGACGAACCGCTCTGTCAATAAAATCCTCTTCTTTATCTGATATTTCCTGGATGTCATCCATCCCTTTATTCACATATACATGACAGGTACTGCAGCCGCATACACCTCCACAATTATGTTGTAATTCTATTCCGTGATCAAGGCAAACGTCCAAAACAGATTCTCCACCCGCAATAGGTAGCTCAATTGTTTCTTTTCCCTGCTCTTCAAAATTTATCTTTAACTTAAAAATGCTCATAATATGCTCC
>CBFGNP010000703.1:0-2756 GCA_965650095.1 uncultured Pedobacter sp.
CTGAGTAATCACATCATCGTTATTTATTGTTCCCGGAGCAGAAGTGGTAGTGATCTGCCCTCCGGAGGTTGGACTTGATAAGACAACCGAAAAGGTTTCATTCCCCTCAACCATCAGATCCTGCCTGACCTTAAAGGTGAGAACTTTGCTTGTCTCCCCCTGTAAAAAGGTCAGTGTACCGGTTTGTGGATAGGGCAAGGTAAAATCAAAATCACTATCATTAGTGGTACCATGCTGGAGGGCATAATTTACATTAACGGGACAACCTGGATTAGCAGCGGATAACGACACTGTGAAGGTCATATCCGTAAGGCCACCGGCATTACTGCCTTCGCTCTTAGAGGCAGAAGTAGCAGCAATAGAAATATCGCTTACTGACACCGCTGCAGAATGATAGGCAATATTATTACAACCCACAGTACCTGAATTACACTCTATATCAGGATCTGTCGGTAGAGCAGTATTTGGATTCGTAGCATCCGGATCGGTAACATCTGCGGGGCGTAGGATGCTTGCCTTTGCATCCAGTGTGCCTGTTGGCTTACTATCTATTGTGGCGGTTATAGTTACCGTAAGTACTGCTTGATTCACAATATCCAGTGAAGCTGTAATTGGAGCGTCGGTAAAAGGAGCAGTATAATTGGTGGCTCCTGTAAAGGTAATCCCCGCAGTTGGCGCGGCAGTGATGCTGGTAATGGTCAATTCAGACGGGAAGTTAAACGCAACCTTGGCCCCACTTACATCATCAGGGCCATTATTTTTTATTTTTAATGTATAAGTAATCGTTCCGCCTAGACAATATGTTGCTTTATCAGATATTAAACTCTGTACTTGCAAATCGGCTTCCCGAAGTTCTATAGCGACTGACGGGCTTATAGGAGCACTAACAACATAGGTCCAGGTGTCCAGACCTACCTCATCACCATAATCACTTGTCCATTTGTGACCGTTGGCAGCACTGCTGCTTCCCGTCAAACTTGAAGTCCCTGAACCAATATTTGTATCATCCCAATAAACGATATCATTTGGCGCAGCTACCCCGTTGGTTCGGGTTATGATTATGCCACTTGCATTGTTCTCCACGTCAAGAAAAGGGAAATGGACTTCCCCACTTATTAAAGTGAGTTGCATGCCAGAAGTACTGATTGTAACTGTTCCAGGCACTTTATTCCCCTGGCCATCGAGACCATCCCAGTAAATGCTATTTGCTCCGGTACTTGCTGGTCCTGTAAGCTTACGATCAATAAGATCATTGAAATCTCCGTCCCCATTAAGATCAATCTTAATCAAGTAACTCCCTGTCTGATTAGTGGTGAAGCCAATATTCCCTCCCAAAGGAGAGGTTCCTCCAAAATTAGCGGTACCTTCTTGCCCACTAAAGGAAAAATTGGTCACCACGGGGCTTGTGGGCGTAGATCTTAGCCAGGTAGTAGTGCCATCGGGAGTAATTGATGTGGCTGGAAGATCCGCATTTGGTGTATTAAAAAATATTTTATGGGTAATATCCGAAGTACCATCTGCCATTCTTGGATCCTGAACAGCTGGGTTTGTAATGGTATTTATACTTTTGTAAGTTGCATTACCTGAGCCATCTCTGAACCCTTTATTATTGGCGAAGAATACGAAGGCATAACCCGCCTGCCCGTTATTGTCAACGTCATAAATGTATCCATCTTTAGTTAATACTTGAAATACACCGTTAAATCTGGCACCAAAGTCTCCAAGGGAACCTGAAAATACATTAGTAAATGCCCGACCGGGAATAAAACTATTGTTTACAGCTCTTACTGAAACATCAAAGGCGGTAATATATGCAGTGCTGTTGCTCTGAGTCCAGTTAGAACCTACGTTAACATCACCAGGATACTGGGTGGTTCTTGTAATATCAGGAGAAATGAAATATATTTCCCATATCCCTTCTTCACCCGCTGCAACCGTTAAAACATAAGGACTATAACTCCCCCCACCAACTGGCCCTGTTACTTCCTGGCTCCGATTTGCTATTAGGCCGGTAGTGGTTCCCGTGCCTGTGGTTGCCGTGGTGCCATTCGCTTTTCTGACATCAATTCTACCTCCACCTATATTTTGTGCGCTTGATCCTAAATATAGCCTTTCGCCAGCCTTTACATATACCTTTACAGTTCCCAATGTAGGAAAAGGATTGATGTTAGTAGGAATATTCGAACTTAACAAAAAAGCTCTTTGCCCCCCATTTGTGATCAAATCCTTACTCCCCTCTCCAAAAACAGAAGTGGAGCATATCATGAAAGCAAAGAAAACAAGATAGCAACTGGACAAAAGCCTGCGCAGAGATCGTCTTATAAACAGAGCAATTTTGTTCGGAGTAAAAATCAGCATAGGCGTTTAACACAACAAATTGTGGATGAAAATTTATTAGCGTATAGTTTTCGAAAAATAAGAGCGTGCTTCATTTTACGAAGGAGGAAATATGAATGTATGATCTGCACGAATTATAATACATTAATTGAAAGTGTAATTAGATTTACCAGGAGCAAAATAATCAGAATTTATCATTTCAAAGAAATTTAAAGAACAAAAAAAAAAATTTGTTAATAACAATTAGGCCAAAAAAAATGAAAATTTTATAAAAAGCCTTTTTAAAGATCAAAAACGCTATTTAAAATATTTTTCAGTTAAAAAACAAAAAAGTATACCAACGATATCAACACAAAAAATGGGTATAAATTCCCCATTTTGAGAATTAAAATAACCAATTATATAACAAAAATATCATG
>CBFGNP010000704.1:0-2753 GCA_965650095.1 uncultured Pedobacter sp.
ATTTCTTCGCTCATCAAAAAAGGGATTGTATGCGGTAAATATAAGGGTTGAAAACCAAATTTTATGAACAGAGTTTTTAACAGTTCTTAGTTAGCGGGTTATTAAAACTTTTGTTTATACTTTTAAACAATTAGTTCAATAGATTGTAATATATTCAGCAATGCAAAAACAGGCACCGATGGCATGATTTTAGTTATTGTTAATTAGCATAAACCTCATTCCAGCTCCATTGAATAAATATATACGAAAAACACTAAAAGTTTTACTATGGATCATCGCCAGTGTGATCATGCTGGTGGTACTTATTGCGCTTTCCCTGAATATTCCTGCGGTTCAAAATTTCGTAAAAGATAAAGCGATCAGCTATCTTAAAAATAAAACAAAAACTGAAATCAGCCTGGAAAGCATAAAAATTGGCCTACCCAAAGATATTATCCTTAATAAATTTTATATAGAAGATAAAAAGGGCGACACACTCCTGTATGCGCAAAAACTGGCAGTTGACATCAGTTTGTTGAAGCTGATCAATAATAAAGTGGAGATCAACAAGATCTCTTTAGAAAAAATAAGGGCAAACGTAACAAGGATAAATCCCGATACCGCATTCAATTTTTCTTTTTTAGTAGACGCTTTCATGACGGAACAGACAAAGCCAGAAGCCAAGGTGCAGGAAGATACCACCTCCACTTTAAAATTTTCAATTAGCAGAATTAATCTGGACGACATCGGCATCGTTTATCGTGATGATGTTGCGGGCAATGACATGAGACTTAACCTGGGCGGGTTTAAAGCAAACATCAAGGATTTTGACCTCGCCAATCAGCACTATGTCATCAAAAGCCTTTCGTTAAACAACACCGCTGTTCGATATTTACAACAGAAACCGCTGACACATTTGCAGGCGCATATCGAGGAAAGTATCGATACCACTAAAACCGAATCCGGCAAACTTCCTTTGGTAGAGATTCAGGACTTTGCATTTAATAAAGTAAAAATAGGATTTGACGACAAACTGTCGAAAACCAGCGCCGACCTGGATTTAAACAGCCTGAGGTTAACTCAGTTTCTGATAGATTTAACCAGAAATCAGTATACGATTGAAGATGGAAAGATCAGCAACAGCAAGGTTGACTTTAAGACCGCAACGTCTGCTATGCATGCAAAAGTTGACTTGAATGAATTCTCTTTAAGCAAATTGATTGCGGATGTAGAACACAGCAAATATCAGCTGGAAGATGCCACATTAAACCGGTCCAATGTTACCTTCGCTTTTAAACCCGCTCCTCCTCCCAAAACACCCCCCAGGAAAGACACCGTAGCGCCTGCTCCTGCCATTTCCTTTTTGCTGAATAAGATCAGTCTGGCTGAAAACAGCATCAAATTTGATAACCTGGCAGAAAAACGGGCTAAGGGAATGGACTTTAACCACCTGCATATTACAAAACTGGGCGTACAGGCCGAAAAAATTGCTTACAGCAATGATGGTATCCTGGTCCATGTAAGGTCTGGCAGGCTCAAAGATAAAAGCGGCTTTGAATTGTTGAAACTGCAGGGCAATGTTGCCTATACGCAAAAGCAAACAAAAATAAGCAACCTGATTCTTAAAACTCCCAATACCACCATTGAAAACAATACCCAGCTGGACTATACCTCAACGGAGGACCTCAGCAAGCACCCGGAAAAAGTAAAACTTTATTTGCAGGTCAAAAATACGGTCATAGGCATAAAAGATGCTGCCTACTTCAGCGATGCGGTTCCTCAAAATTACCACAATGAAAAGATAAGGGTTACCGCACTCGCACATGGTTACATGAGCAACCTGATCATCCCAAAGTTACAGGCTGATGGCTTAAAAAGTACACATATCGATATCAGCGGAACCGCAAAGGGCCTGCCTGATGTAAACAAAACGGTGCTTGACCTGAATATTAAACGTTTTTCTGTAACTAAAAGCGATCTACTGGTGCTTATCCCTAAGAAATCCTTACCATCAAATATCACTTTACCAAATGCCATCAATGCTACAGGCAGCTTCAGCGGGTCGATGACAAATTTCAATACCGGATTTAACATCAATACTGATATGGGCTCGGCCAAATTACTGGCTACCATGAACGGACCGAAAGGCAAAGAGCGTTACACGGCCAACCTGAATCTGAACAATTTTAACGTCGGGCGTCTATTGAAGATGGAGCCGGAACTGGGCAGCATCACGGTAACAGCAAATGTCAAAGGAACAGGATTGGATGCTAAAAAAGCTTCGGCTACAGTTAACGGACAAGTGGTTAGCGCCTATTATAACAAATATACCTACCGCAATTTAAAGCTAACTGGCAGTTATGCGCGTCAACGCCTGGATCTAAAAAGCAGCATGGCCGATACCAACGCCAACTTTGCTTTAACAGCCCATGTTGACATATCCGGGAAATACCCTTCCGTAAAAGCTGATGCAGATTTGAAGCAGATAGATCTGCAAAAACTTAACTTTAGTCCTTCGGAGTTTAAGCTGGCCGGTCTGGTTAAAGCTGATATCAAAACTGCCGACCCGGATTATCTGAACGGGGACATGACCATTAATGGCATGCAGCTGGTTAAAGACGGTCAGCGCTTTAATGTGGACACCATAATGGTACATTCTGAAGCTTCGGCAAACCACAATCTCCTTACTTTAAAATCGGAGTTTCTGAGGGCGAGGATTGACGGAAAATATCAACTTACGCACTTAGGCAGTGCTGTCATTAATCAGATCAATA
>CBFGNP010000705.1:0-2752 GCA_965650095.1 uncultured Pedobacter sp.
ACTCTCCTGCTGGACCTTTTGTTGATAAAGGAACCCCGTTACTATGCGGAGAGCGCTTTATCAATATTGATCCTATGGCTATTATCGATCCGAAAACCAATAAGAAACTGCTCTATTGGGGCTCTGATTCGAAACCTTTAAAGGTGCAGGAAATGAACGCTGATTGGAGCGATTTCTTGCCAAATTCCAGTCCTAAAGATCTGGTTTGGGCAAATACGGAAAAAAACTATACTCATCTGATTGAAGGGTCCTGGATCGATATTAATAATGGATTTTATTACCTCTATTATTCTGGCGATAACTGCTGTGGGGCAAATGCCAATTATGCCGTATTGGTAGCCAGGTCAAAAAATGCCTTAGGACCGTTTGAACCTATGGGAGTTCAGCTGCCGACCAAGAGCAGCGTAATATTGGAAAAAGATGCAGAATGGCTTGCTCCAGGACATAATTCGATATTTAAAGATGCTGAAGGAAATAAATGGGTTGCCTATCATGCCATTAAAGTGGATCCTGCCGATCCAAAAAAGGTAAGTGGAGGGCGCCAAATGTTGATTAAAAGAATAGTCTACAAAGGCGGATGGCCCGTTGTAAAATAGTTCAAAACCAATAAGGTCGGCTCATCAGCGGAAACTTTATGAAGGGACAAAGTACCTTTAAAAGACCTTGCTATGATCACGAATACCTTGACTACGTATGCAATTCAGAATAGACTATGACCAGTATTAAATAAATCACCTATTAAACTTTAACGACATGAAAACAAAAAACATCCACTTTTTATTAGCGTTTATGCTATTGTCTTCTGCCTCAATTTTGTCGGGATTTAAGATCGAGATAAACGACAGGACCGCATTGGGCAACAGTCAAGCCTCGATGAACCAACTAAGGTTTACCGACCATCGCTTACCAAGCACAAATTTGCCTACAACATTAACACCCGTTTCTCCTGGAATGGCTACATTTCAGACCTATTCGATCATAGACAATTACTTTTCAGGAAGCACAACAATCGACGACTATATAGAAGAACTTCGCTTGTATTTTAACCTGAGCACTACTAATGATGCGATTACTTACATCACCGATCATGATAGTAATTTAGGGTTTGAAAGATATATCGACTTTGTTGAGTTTCAAAACACTGTAGTTAGTTTTGGCTCCAGCGCAAGTATCCAAGACGCGATAGACAACGGGAACCCATTGATGGCCTTCTATCAAGATCCGGTAAACTACAGTTGGAGCATTGTGGTAGTCACCGGCTATAATAACGACGGAACATACGAAATATTTGATTGTACACTTGGAGACTACAGATATAATGTTCCTACAAACAAGATAGATGTAACCTGGGAAATATCGGGTATGCTCTAGAAACCAACTGCTGTTCATAGTTACAATTAAGCAATAGGTAGTTAGATCCAGATCTAACCACCTATTGCTTGCTATCGCTACGCAATTATTGATACCTATAAAACCTTAACCTATAAATTAACAGATCATGAAAACAAAAATCATTCAACTCTTATTCGTTTTTACACTCTTATCGTCGGCTGCCTTTGCGCAATCAAACAGCCTATCACATTGGTATCCATCAGCCTATGCCGAAGCGCGGGAGCTGAGCATATTTAGTTCTATCAAAATGATTAACTGGTTTTATAGTAATAATGCCACCACCGATGATATTCTTGCCAATACCTGGCCAGTTTTGAATGCATCCCAAATGGGATATAATTTTGCGGATACACAAGATTATACTGATTATGTTTACAGTTCTGGCGTATCAGCTATAGAATTATATTTTATAGAGCAGGCTAATGTTTACATCGGCTCTAATACTGTAAAAGATGCGATCGATGCAGACCATCCTCTTTTAGCCTATCATTATGACTCTTACGGAGGTGTCTACGTAACAATTACGGGTTACGATGCATCGGGTTACACCTATTGGGATCCAGTAACAGCATCCAGTGCCTACGACACCTTCATCAACTTTGGATCAGCAAAAGAGATTACAGGCGTAAAATAAATTAATCAATTAAACATCAGACCGTGTTTTATAGGTATAAACCAATCCTGTGCCACTGAAATCTCAGGGCACAGGCTTTGTCTGACCAAAGCTAACAGGGTTATTAGGCACAGATGAAAACCGGAAATTTGAACCAGGTGGCAGCTTGCCATACCTATAGCTTAACCGAATGATATGAAAAATCTTGAAAAAATAGGCTTAATAGCAATTTGCTGTTCTTTTTTTATGGCTAGTCAGGCTCAAAAGACGGTTAAGCTTAGTCAGTCGCCGTCCCATCATCAAACCTCGCTTTTCAAAAAGGGAATAATGGCCGATAGCGCCATGAAAGTTTCCTATATACAGGCCGATGGCTCGAAATTGAATATTGAAATAAAAGCGCCTGTTACCATAAGTGTTGCAACTAAACCAGAGAAATGGGGGTATTTTCAATTTCCGAAAATATGCTTTAAACCAAATGGTGAAATTCAGGCCAAATGGAATCTAACTAATGATGACGTTGCAGCCTATGGACAGGACCATTTCGGAGTAGCGACCTCAAAAGACAAAGGAAAAACGTGGGTACATAAGGACACTGCCGTATTCACCGGAAAAACAATTTTAAAAAACGGTGATTTGCTGGAGGTCTATACGCCAAAACCTGCCAGGGTCACAGATTTGGTGCTGCCAAAGCCGGTGGAGGCGGGGGCAAAAAAGTACCTCAGGCCAGATTATACCTATTATCGCTTA
>CBFGNP010000706.1:0-2750 GCA_965650095.1 uncultured Pedobacter sp.
GTATACTGCATTTACCTTCGATATTACCCGACTCGTTAAGCTTGCCGATACGCCAACTGAAAACCTGATCGCAGTTCAGCTGAACAATGCACAAGATAATTTTATTCCACCGCTCTCTATAGGATATGCTTCGTATGGGGGGATTTACCGCGATGCCTGGCTGCTGAGCACCAACAAGCTCCACTTTAAAATGCTGGACCATGGCTCCTCAGGTCTGTTTATTTCTACGCCTAAAGTTGACAGTGCAAAGGCATCTCTTAAAATAAGAGGTACGGTGACGAATGATGATGACGCAACGCGGAAATTTGAAATTGTGCAGGTAGTTTATGATGCCGGACAGAAGGAAGTTGCGAGGCTAACGAAAAACCTTTCCGTCGGGCCAAACCAGGAGGCCGAATTTGAATTGCAAACAGATGATATCAAAAAGCCCAGGTTATGGTCGCCCGATGATCCTTATTTATATACAGTAAAGAGCCAGTTGATAGAGCATGGTAAAGTGATCGATGAATTAAGTGATCACTTAGGATTTCGCTGGTTTAGCTTTGATCCTGATAAAGGCTTTAGTCTGAACGGGCAGCGACTGGTATTAAAAGGTACCAACCGCCACCAGGATATGAAAGACCATGGTGACGCACTCTCCGCCGGGGACCATTACCGCGATCTGAAACTGATTAAAGATATGGGGTGCAATTTCCTGCGACTGGCTCATTACCCGCAGGCTCCGGAAGTTTTGCGCCTGGCTGATCAGATGGGGATCCTGATCTGGGAGGAAATTCCACTCGTAAATTATATGAACCCCGTACCTGAATTTTTTAGAAATGCCAAAAACATGATCAGGGAAATGATCCGGCAAAATTATAACCATCCCTCGGTGATCATCTGGGGTTCTATGAACGAGGTGCTGCTTTGGAGCGAAAAAGCGGAACGCATACAGGTACAGGAAAATGCAGGCTATGTGAACAAGGTAAAAGCTTACGCAGTGAAGCTTGACAGTACAGTAAGGGCTGAAGACCCCTCAAGATACAGTACGATGGCCATGCACATGAGTGATGATTATGATAAATATGGCTTGTCAGACATTCCCGGCCTGGCCAGTTATAACATTTACAACGGCTGGTACAGCGGTAATTCGGATGAATTTAAGCCCCTGATAGATGAAAAGCACAAACGAAACCCTAAACAGGTTTTGTTTATCAGCGAATATGGTGCAGAAGCCGACAACCGGGTAAATACCGAAAGCCCGCAGCGTTTTGATTTTACTGGTCAGTACCAGCGGATGTACCATGAAAGTTATTTAAGCCAGATAAAAAAAATGCCTTATTTAGGTGGCACAGCCATATGGAACCAATTCGATTTCTCCCAGCCCAATGTAGGCGGGGTAAGTAACAACATGAACCAGAAAGGAATGGTTACCTGGGACAGAAAACCAAAAGATTCCTACTATCTTTATAAGGCTAACTGGAACCCGGAGCCAATGATATATATTGCCTCGCGCGACTGGACGCACCGGGCGGGTGTCGCAGGTGCCACCTCTACCATTGAAGTTTATGCTAACCTGGACGAGGTGAATCTTATGGTCAACGGTGTGCCGTTTGGATCCAAAAAAGCAAATGATGTTAAAAAGATGGTATGGAAAGTTGCTTTGAAAGAAGGTGCAAATCATGTTACGGCTAGGGGCAAATCTGCTTCTGGTCTTGTTAGCGACAACCTGGTGATCCAGTATCAGACTTATCCTGAAGATTTGAAACGTTTGGGAGCTGCGCCCTTAGCTGTAAATGTGGGCTCAAACGCGCAATACCTGGATGGTGCAGGTCACATTTGGTTGGAGGATCGCCCTTATAAACCTGGCAGCTTTGGTTATATCGGAGGGAGTCCTGCGATGCTGAACATTAAAACGGTAAAGAAGAATACCAACGACAACCCATTGTTCTATTCGTTCCGGGACGACATTAAAGCATACCGCTTTGATGTGCCGGACGGCCAGTATGAACTGGAACTCTGTTTTATTGAAAGTGATAAAATAGCCAGACAGGAAAGGGTATTTAGCGTTGCTGTTAATGGCGAGAAGCTACTTAACGATATAGACCTGATTTCGGATTGTGGTTTTGGCACGGCATTGCGGAAAAAGTTTAGAATTAATGTGGAAAGCGGCAAAGGTATTCAGGTCTCTTTCGAAGCAAAAAAAGGAAGAACAACATTAAGCGGCATTTATATTAAAGCCATAAATTAAGAGAAAATGAAACAAACAGCCTTACTCATCTTTTCATTATTATTTTCACTAAACCTGTCTGCCCAGAAGAAGGGGGATAGGAAAATGGTTATCATTACCTTTGATGGCCTACGCTGGGCAGAGGTTTTTGGTGGATCAGACTCTGCCAAACTTTTTACCCAGGCCATTAAAGCAAAAGATTCAGCACAGCGCATCGCCAAGTTCTGGAACAAAAGCAGTATAGCCAGGAGGGAGCAAATGATGCCGTTTTTATGGAAAACGATCGCTAAGAAAGGACAACTATACGGGAATAGAAACCTGGGCAGCAAGGTGAATGTAACCAATCCGTTCTGGTTCTCCTATCCCGGATATAATGAAATATTTACAGGTTATGCCGATAAGCGTGTCAACTCCAATGACTATGGGCCAAATCCAAATGTGACGGTACAGGAATACATCAGTCAACAGCCAGGGTATAAAAATAGTGTGGCTACATTTGCCTCCTGGGCGGCATTTAACCGCATTATGAATGAAGAAAGAT
>CBFGNP010000707.1:0-2733 GCA_965650095.1 uncultured Pedobacter sp.
TTGGAGGCCTTTCAGGGATGCTGAACATTGGCGGTGGGATATTTTTAAGTCCGGTACTCATCTTACTGGGCTGGGCAAATGTAAAAGAAGCGGCAGCAGCCTCTGCCTTGTTTATCGTATTAAATTCAATGAGCGGCTTACTGGGCAGTTCGGCAATGCTGGTCATTACCCCTTCGGCAATTACCTGGTTCATTATGGCTGCCGCCGGAGGTGTTACCGGCGCCTACTGGGGTAGCTCCCGCTTTCAGCACATTACGGTACGTTACCTTTTGAGCGCCGTATTGACCATCGCATCCGTTAAACTTTTATTTTTTATGTAATGGAACAGATCAGAGATCATTTGGGTAGGACTTTTAAGACGCTGCGGATCAGCCTGATCAACACCTGCAATCTGGCCTGCACCTATTGTAGCTACAGCAACGAGGAAAACCGGGAAAATCATTTAGCCAGCAAAGGCACCGGCCTGAAGCCAAAAGAGCTGATGCGATTAATTATTAAATTACATGAGCGGCTCGACTTCAATACCATTCGCTTTACAGGCGGGGAACCCTTGCTGTACCGAGAACTTCCTACCCTTATTAAAGGGGCGCGAAAACTGGGCATTACAGACCTGAACCTGACCACAAATGGCCTCTTACTCCATAAGCAGGTACCTGCCTTGAAAGCCGCAGGCTTAACAGCCATTAATGTTTCCCTTGATGCAACAGATCCGCTGACATTTTTTATGATGGCGAGAAGACATGGACTGGAGCAGACGCTGAGGGGCATTGATGCAGCACTGAATGCCGGCATAGCGGTAAAAATAAACTCCGTGATCATGAAGGGGCTGAACCATAATCAGGTTATTCCCCTGTTAAAATATGCGGCCGAAAAACAGATCATCATCCGGTTTTTAGAGATCATGGCGATGGGGCATTTACATGGAAAGGCGGATGAATATTTTTTCTCACAGCCGGAAATACTTCAGCTGATCAGCACACAGTACCGCTTTAGTCCTATCCAGAGAAAAACCGCGGCAACGGCCAATTACTGGCAAACGGAGGAAGGGAATATTTTTGGCATCATTGCCAATGAAAGCCATCCTTTTTGTACCGACTGCGACCGTTTACGCCTGGATGTTTATGGAAACATTTATGGATGCCTGAGCAGTAACCATCCGATTGCCGTGAAAAACGTTTCGGATTCTGCTGATCTGGATCTGAAGCTCAACGCCGCATTGGCACAAAAACAATCAACAAAATTTACAGGGAGCAAGCTAAGCATGCTTCATATAGGAGGATAGAAAAATGAGAATACAGGTATTTGCCATATTAAAGGATTTCTTTAAAAGGGAGTTTGAGCTTAAAGCAAGAATCCATACCATTTCGGATCTAAGACGGCATCTGAGCCTGGTAAACCCGGATGCAGCACCAGTGCTCAAGCTCTGCCGCTTTGCCGTAGCCGACGAGTTTGTAACGGATCAGTATCAGTTAACCGGGAATGAGCACATTGTTGTCATCCCACCAAGCAGTGGAGGTTAATATGGATTTCATCACTAAAAAAGAGATAGATCTTGTGTCGCTGCTTCAAAAATCACACTGCCCCTCTGCCGGCGCGGTGGTGCTGTTTAGCGGCGATGTGAGAAACCATAATTCCGGTAAAGCAGTAAACTTCCTGGAGTACGAAGCGCACACCAGTATGGCTTCTAAAATGATTGCCGAGATTTTACTGGCTGCCAGAAACCGCTGGAACCTGAGCATCGCCACCGCCCAGCACCGGATAGGCAAGGTAAAAGTAACCGAATCCGCAGTGGTTGTCATTACGGCATCTGTACATCGTGAAGCGGCCTATGCCAGCAACCGCTATATCATTGACCGGATTAAACATGAAGTACCGATATGGAAATGTGAATATTTTACAGATGGGACTAAGGAATGGGGAGGAAACTGCAATTGCCATAAGAACACCGGGGATGTCAATAAACACCTGTACGAATTTGAAGCCGTATGAAAGCGGTTGTACTATGTGGTGGCGAAAGTAAGCGGATGGGGAGCGACAAAGGCCTGCTGGCCATTGGTGCCTGTACCTGGGCACAGCATGCCTTCCAAAAACTTCAGGCCCTGGATGTCCCTGTATTGGTTTCTGTCAATAAAACACAGCTAAGCGCCTATCGTGAGCATTTTTCTGAGGACTTGCTGGTTATAGACCAGGTGAGCGCGAAAGGCCCTTTAACAGGCTTGCTGAGTGTACATCTTAAGCATCCTGAGGATGATCTGCTATTGCTGGCCTGCGATATGACTGAAATGGATAAAGAGACCTTACAGCATTTAAAAGAAATCAGCACGGCGTTTCCGGGATATGATTATTATGTGTATACACATGAAGATTTCATGGAGCCACTATGTGCCCTCTACAGCTCCGGAAGTTTAAAGAAGATACTGAACGATCTGCAAAGCAAGCGCTTATCGGGTTTTTCACTACATAAGCTCATCAAACAGGGAAATTACAAGGCAAACCCGGTAAAAGACCTGAAAAAATTCAACAACCACAATTCTGCCCTGGAGGATGGAGTCAGCGAATAAGCTGGTTTAAGGTGTGTAGAAAATTAAGCCAGCGTAAGAGATCTCAGTTTATCTTCATCAATAATGCGGATCTGCTTTCGGGACAAAGCGATCAGTCCTTCATTAATCAATTCAGTGGTCATCCTGAATACCGTTTCGTAGGTTGCGCCGGTAAACGCCGCAAGGTCCTGCT
>CBFGNP010000708.1:0-2729 GCA_965650095.1 uncultured Pedobacter sp.
CTGCTCTGGGCATTACTTCGGCCAGCTTAAACAAGGAAACGATGTCCTTCAAGGTACAGATCGAACAATTGAACGATCAGCTTTCAAAAAGCAGGATCGTGAATGAAACGCCGGGTACCGTATTGGTAAAATATGCGGAGGTGAACGAAATCGCCAGTACCGGTAAGCCCTTATATAAGATCAGCGATCTTTCTTCCCTCATTTTAAGGGCCTATATTACGGGAGATCAGCTATCCAGTGTAAAACCCGGACAAAAGGTTGAGGTCCTGGTAGATGATGCTGATGGAAAGTACAAAACCTATCAGGGGATTCTGGAATGGATCAGCGATAAGGCTGAATTTACGCCCAAAACGATCCAAACAAAAGATGAGCGGGCCAATCTGGTTTACGCAGTTAAAATAAGCGTGAAGAACGACGGATATCTTAAAATAGGAATGTACGGAGAAGTCAGTTTAAATCAGCCGATATGAGCAGTCAGCAGGCCATAGTCGTAAACCAACTCCGTAAAACTTATGGCAGGGAAGTGCTGGTTGCAGTCGATGATGTTTCCTTCCATGTAGATAAAGGGGAAATATTTGGCCTGATCGGGCCCGATGGCGCTGGTAAGACCAGTATCTTCAGGATGCTCACCACACTATTGCTCCCTGAAAAGGGAAGGGCCTCGGTAGATGGTTTTGACATCGTCAACGACTACAGACAGATCAGAAGAACAGTTGGATATATGCCCGGCAAGTTTTCGTTGTATCCTGACCTGACCGTAGCGGAAAACCTGAGCTTTTTTGCTACGGTGTTTGGAACCAGCATTCAGGAAAATTATCACCTGATTGAGGATATTTATAAGCAGATTGAGCCATTTAAAGACAGAAGGGCCGGAAAGCTTTCTGGTGGTATGAAGCAAAAACTGGCCCTATGCTGCGCCCTGATCCATAAGCCCACTGTATTGTTTCTGGATGAGCCCACCACTGGGGTGGATCCGGTGTCCAGGAAGGAGTTCTGGGAAATGCTGAAAAGACTTAAAGCGCAGAACATTACCATACTGGTCTCTACCCCATATATGGACGAAGCGGCTTTATGCGACCGCATTGCCCTGATTCAGAATGGCAAAATATTATCCATCAATACCCCGGAACAAATGATCAGGCAATATCCTGAACAATTATATGCCATCAAAGCAGATCAGATGTACGAACTGATCAAGTCGCTTAGAAGGTACCCTGAGGTATTGGACTGCTACGCCTTTGGTGAGTATGCACACGTTTCTTTTAAGATGGCTTTTGACGATAAGCCGTTGCGGGCTTACCTGGAGGCTGCAGGATTAACGAAGGTAGAAATTAAGCCGGCATCACCCGCGATTGAAGATTATTTTATCAAATTACTGAAAAGCTGATGATGGAAGATATAGTGATCAAAACAGATAAGCTAACCAAGCGCTTTGGCGATTTCATCGCCGCTAACGAAATTACCTTTGACGTGAAAAAAGGAGAGATCTTCGGTTTTCTGGGTGCAAATGGTGCGGGGAAAACCACTGCCATGCGGATGCTCTGCGGTTTGTCGATCCCCAGTTCGGGAACCGCTACCATTGCTGGTTTTGATGTGTATAAGCAAACTGAAGCCATTAAACGAAACATTGGTTACATGAGCCAGAAATTCTCTTTGTATGAAGATCTTACCGTGTTGGAAAACATCAGGTTCTTTGGCGGAATATATGGCTTGAGCAGGCAGGAATTAAAAAGTAAAGGGGAAGAGCTGATCGCGCAGCTGGGCTTGCAGAATGAAGCGAAGAAACTGGTGATGGCATTGCCATTGGGATGGAAACAGAAGCTTTCTTTTTCTGTTGCGGTGTTGCACGAGCCGAAAATTGTATTTCTGGATGAGCCAACGGGAGGGGTAGATCCTGTTGCCAGAAGACAGTTCTGGGACCTGATCTATGAGGCTTCGGCAAAGGGGATTACCATTTTTGTAACGACCCACTATATGGACGAAGCAGAATATTGTAACCGCATATCAATTATGGTGGATGGCAAAATAGAGGCGCTGGATACCCCGGGAGAACTGAAAAAACGGTTTAATGCCAGCTCAATGGATGAAGTTTTTTACCAGCTGGCAATAGGCGCTCAACGCGGCGATTAAAAGATAAGGAATGAAACAGTTTATCAACTTTGTAAAAAAAGAGTTCCGCCATGTCTGGCGGGATAAAAAGACGCTGCTGATTTTGTTTGGAATGCCGGTCGTCCAGATTCTTATTTTTGGATTTGCGCTGACCAACGAGGTGAAAAACTCAAAGATCATCATCATGGATCAGGCGAAAGACCTTGCCTCGCAACAGATCATTGCAAAAATAGCCGCTAGCAGGTATTTTGATCTGGAAAGCCAGGTGTTTAACCGGGAGCAACTGGCAGCTGCATTCCGGAAAGGAGCGGTCAAACTGGCTATTGTCTTTCCCGCTGGATTTAATGAAGCACTACTCCATCAGCGTAAGGCACAGATCCAGGTCCTGGCCGACGCTTCAGATCCGAATACAGCCAGTATGCTGAGCAATTATGTTTCTTCCATTGTGCAGGACTACCAGCGGTCCATCGATGCAAACGCTGCAGTACCGTATCAGATCGTTCCGGAAATAAGAATGTTGTATAACCCGCAGTTAAAAGGCGCCCCTAATTTTGTCCCAGGCGTAATGGCCCTTGTGCTGATGCTGGTTTGCGTAATGATGACCGCAATTTCTATTGTTA
>CBFGNP010000709.1:0-2728 GCA_965650095.1 uncultured Pedobacter sp.
TTTTGTATATGTATATTTCTTTCTGTTCAAAATATGATCCCGGCATTATAAGCACTTCGGTAGTGTCTAAAAGCTGCGCTGATTTCACGGCATAGGATATTGTTTTGAACGGGCTAGAAATGTTACCGTATCCCGGGGCGTCGACTCCTGTGGCATTATCCACATAAAACTGAGCGCCTGCATTTGTGGCCTTCATAATTAATAGGGAAGCTATAACTACTTTAAATATTGGGTTCATATAAAATTTTTAACGGGGAATTTTACCAGCATTAGAAACTTGGAAAGTTTCGACAATTCAGGTCCAAATTAATATTGAATTTTTGTGAGTTATTTGGATTTTGAACTTGATTTGCGCTGCCAGGCACAGGAAATATGGAACATCCCACAATTTAAAAATAAAGATTGATTGTTGCCACCGTGTTTTAACGGTACTCGATACGATCGATTTGATTTTGCCGAAGAAACCGGCAATCGTTACCATAGAACAAATTGAGTTTCAAACTGTTTACAATTTTATCATGACCATGCCTGCGGGCATGCTGTTTGTTGGTATTATCTTAAACAAGGAATTATGCCCTGGTATAACGGAGATTACCCTCCATCTTATAAGAAACAACCGGTCAAGCTACGTGAAAAGGCGGTAGAGATTGCCAATGAAATGCTCGAGGATGGAACAGATGAAGGCATAGCCATAGCCACAGGCCTTAAGCGGGCAAGACAGTTTTTTGAAGCGAAGAAAAAGAAAAAACCATCGGTTTTAAAATCAGGTAAGAAGTAGGTTACAAGGATTAAATGGTTTTCCAGACAGCTTAATGTGTTGTTTTGTGATAGTCAAAAGTATTGCGGATATTTAAATGTTCGAAGGAATTAAAAGGTATATGGATTCAGATTTTCATCTTGGCTATAACGGAAAGTGGGTAAAGGTATCGGAGCATCACCTTGGGAAAGACCGTGTTTTCAGAATTGTCTTTGACGGCCCAGTTCAACCACTTGTTATCGCAAGTACCAAAGGCCCGGACGGAGCCTTCTGGACCAGCATCCCTGAAGGGCGGCAAAGTGAAGCGGAGGCCGTGGGCGCTCTGATTGTTGAATATTTTAAAATGAGGAAATGATATGTGTTATTACAATGGCCAAAAGGTAACAAGGTCTGAATACATCAGGCTTAAGAACTTGGAAAAGGCGATCAAAAACTACGACTTTTTAAATGTCGGGGTTCATAACGGATTTAACTACGCACCAATTGCAATCCTTGTGCAGTCGGCTGACGGCAAGGACTTTGATATCGTCCAGGCGGAATGGGGCTATGTACCGGGCTTTATCAAAACACGGGCGGAAGCAAACATATTCAGGGCGAAGTACACTACACTGAACTTCAAGAGTGAAAATCTTTTTGTCAAAGAAGATGGCAAACGTTCCATGTGGGCCGATGCCGCAAAGAACCGCCGTTGCCTTGTATTATCTACGGGTATGGTCGAGTCCCGCCATATTCCCAAAATCGGCAAGAAAGGCCAGGAGCTAAAAGAGACGATTAAATATCCATATCTGGTCGGCGTTAAGGACCATGAATATTTTTTTATGCCCGGTCTTTATAACGAATGGCTGGATCCTGAAACCAGCCAGTTTGTGATGACGGTAGCCTTAGGTGTCACTGAGGCCAACCAGGTGATGTCGCAGATACATAATTCCAAAAAGCGGATGCCTACGATCTTAACCGAAGACCTAGCCTGGGAATGGCTAATGGAAAAGCCGGGCGAAGAACGCCTTTCGCAGATTGCCCGCACCCAAATTCCTTCGAGGCTTCTTGAATTTTGTACCATCGACAAAGACTATAGGACTGCACAGGAAGCTACTGCCATTGATTACCCTGAGATACCAGCAATCGATACCAGTTTTATAGATACAGAACAGTTACCGTTTAATCATTGGCCGGCTAATTTGGATAGAGTTCAGCATGAGCAAGAGGAAGGTAAGATGGTTGAAGGAACAGTAAGGACATATTACCCGCCTGGAATGTAAAATCTGGGTGGTCTCTTTCGCTGATTGAATACCTATCTATCTAATTGACCTAGACATTAATCGTTGTTAATCTCATAATAGCATGAATTGGCTTTTTCAAAAAGTTGGCCCCATAAATCAGTATAATGATAAAATTCATGAAGGAGACCAACCGGTTCGCGTAGTGCATCCCATGCTAATTTATATGTTCCAAAATACTAATGCACAATTTTTACAAGCATTAAAAGAGGAAATAGACGCAGGTAAATTAAATCCTACCCTTGGATTAGAATTTGGAAACGTTGCAATCAAGAAGGAAAAAGGTTTACGGACTCCTAGAGTAAATAGAGAAACTCGGCAAATTGAATTGCATGAAACGTTTCTTTCATATTTGTGGTGTTGTGTATATTCAATTTATGTGACTTATCTTGAAACTGTAGACTATCCCAAAATCAATGCACAGGTAGGTCGGATTAAATACCCAATTTCCCAACAAGAAATTGATCAGGCAAGAAATCTTCTAGAATATGGTCGATATCTTATCGTTGATTTTGAAGAATGGAATAAACAACTTTTACCCAATCCTGAAATGTATTTGGCAGAGAACAGAAATTATGTTGAGCAAACTAATTTGTTTTATACCGAAGCTGTCAAATTTATTTTATGTCATGAATTCACACATTTAAAACACCATATTGATAAGATTGATGAGGAAACTTCCTCTTTAACATTT
>CBFGNP010000710.1:0-2723 GCA_965650095.1 uncultured Pedobacter sp.
CCCACCGCCAAATGTGACGGGTGTGCTCCATATGGGGCACATGCTGAACAACACCATTCAGGACGTATTGATCCGTAAAGCACGTATGCAGGGTAAAAATGCATGCTGGGTGCCGGGAACTGACCATGCTTCCATAGCAACAGAAGCGAAAGTGGTAGCCATGCTTAAAGAAAGAGGCATCAACAAAGCAGATATCACCCGCGAGGAGTTCTTAAAATACGCCTGGGAATGGAAAGAAAAATACGGAGGGATCATCCTCGAGCAGTTGAAAAAACTCGGGGCCAGCTGCGACTGGGACCGTACGCGTTTCACTATGGAAGACGATCTGTCTGATGCGGTTATCGATAGTTTTATTCACCTATATAAGAAGGGTTGGATCTATAGGGGTATCCGTATGGTCAACTGGGATCCGGCAGGTAAAACAGCGGTTTCTGATGAGGAAGTGATCCGTAAGGAAGTAAACCAAAAGCTGTATTATATCAAATATACCGTTTCAGGAACGGAAGATTTTATCACGATCGCGACCACCCGTCCAGAAACCATTATGGCTGACGCTGCGATCTGTATCAACCCCAATGACGAGCGCTATACCTACCTGAAAGGCAAAAAAGTATTTGTGCCTTTAATTAACCGCGAAATTCCGGTAATTGAAGATGAGTATGTAACGATGGATTTTGGTACAGGCTGTTTGAAGGTGACACCGGCACATGACCTGAACGATTATGAACTGGGCGTTAAACACAAACTACCTGTCATAGATATTTTAAATGACGATGGTACCCTGAACGAGCTTGCTGTAGTCTTGGTTGGTGAAGACCGTTTTATTGCTAGGAAAAAGATAGCAAAACTACTGGATGAGGCCGGACATTTAGAGAAGGTAGAAGACTACAAATCTCAGGTTGGTTTCTCGGAGCGTACAGATGCGGCCATTGAGCCCAAGTTGTCGATGCAATGGTTCTGTAAAATGGACCATATGGCAAAACCTGCCCTGGAGGATGTACTGAATGGCGACGTGAAGCTGATTCCGGAGAAATTTGTGAATACCTATCGCCACTGGATGGAAAATGTGCGCGACTGGAACATCAGTCGCCAGCTCTGGTGGGGACAGCAGATCCCGGCCTGGTACGATAACCAGGGGAACTGGGTAGTCGCTAAAACGAAAGAAGAAGCCTTGGATGAGTTTTTAAAACTAAAGGATCCTGAGGCGGAATTTACGCATGAAGAGGCAGCCGGCTTTAAAAACCAGCTTGCGGCTTTTGTGAAGCAGGACCCTGACGTGATGGATACCTGGTTCTCGTCCTGGTTATGGCCGATCTCGGTATTCGACGGGTTTAAAAATCCAGACAATGCAGACATCAACTATTATTATCCAACCAACGATCTGGTTACTGCTCCCGAAATTTTATTCTTCTGGGTAGCCAGGATGATCATGGCCGGACATGAATTCAGAGGGCAGAAGCCGTTCACGAATGTTTATTTAACCGGTATTGTCAGGGATAAACTTGGCCGTAAGATGTCTAAATCTTTAGGTAACTCCCCTGATCCGATAGGGTTGATTGAAAAATACGGTGCCGATGGTGTTCGCGTAGGGATGCTGTTGTGCTCGCCTGCAGGAAACGACCTGATGTTTGATGAAAGCTATTGCGAACAGGGCCGTAATTTTGCCAATAAGATCTGGAACGCTTTCCGCCTGGTAAAAGGTTGGGAGGTAGATGCCAATCTGGAAAACCCGAACCAGCAGGCCATTTTATGGTTCGAAAACCGCTTTAATGAGGCACTGGCCGAAATTGAGGATAATTTCAGGCAATACCGGTTGTCAGAAGCATTGATGGCCACCTATAAACTGGTATGGGACGATTTCTGTGCCTGGTACCTGGAAATGGTTAAGCCTGCATATCAGCATCCTATCGATGCAGAAACGCTAAAAGCAACCCTTAGCTTCTTTGAAAAAATATTAACGCTGCTACATCCATTTATGCCTTTCATTACCGAAGAACTATGGCATGACGAGTTATTTGGCGAAAAAGGGGAGCTGGATTGCTGTATCGTAGCCAGCTATCCGGTGGTTGGGAATGCTGACCTCACTTTGCTGAAAGAAGTGGAAGTGGTCAAATCTTTGGTGGCTGAGATCAGAAATGTGAGGAACGCCAATCAGATCTCTCCTAAAGAGGCATTGCCACTGGCACTTAAAGTAAATTCGGGACTTGACTACGAAAAATGGTTAAATATCGTGTTCAAACTGGCTAACATCAATCAGGTGGAGTTTGTAAATGATAAGATCCCTGGTGCAGTAAGCTTTATGGTAGGAAACGATGAGTTTTTTATTCATCTCGATGAAGCCATTGATATTGACGCAGAAATAGAGCGTCTGACTGCAGAACTTGTTTATCTGCAAGGCTTTTTAAATTCGGTCAATTCAAAGCTGGGCAATGAGCGTTTTGTGCAGAATGCCAAGCCGGAGATCATTCAGAACGAAAGAAATAAGCAGGCTGATGCAGAAGCCAAAATAAAGATCATTGAAGAGAGCCTGAGTGCTTTACAGTAATACAGATACCTTTTAGTAATACAAAATATACCTTCTCAGAATGCACATCATTTTTATGCGCTCTTCAGCGCCTTAAAAATCCGTGTATGAAGAGAATGGTTTATTTTGACCTTAAAGTAATGTGTATTCCGGCAATTCCTCAATAAAGGAAAACTGTCCTTCCTGATGATCAATAATG
>CBFGNP010000711.1:0-2723 GCA_965650095.1 uncultured Pedobacter sp.
TATTCAATCTATTCCTTTACCTGAGCTTTAAAGACCATATCTATTTTATTTACAGCATTTATGTGGCTGCCTTGTTTATTTACATGGTCCTGTATATCAGGGGATATGGGTATGTATTCGGACAAAGCTTTCATACATTTATAAATCTCTATCCACATGTATTTTTAAGCATCGCCTGCCTCGCCTCCGCTTTCTTTTCTATAAGCTTCCTCGATCTCAGGAAGCGGATGCCAAAAGTTCTTTATCTTTATAAGCTATTAATCGCATCCTGGCTAATTATCCTTTTAATTAGCGTATTGGGATATAAGAGTACCGTGTCAGGCATTGTTAATTATATGCTCATGGCTTGTAGTCTTTTCTTATGGGTTGTGGGCTTTTCATCTTATTTCAGGGGCCATAAGCCTGCGCTATATTACGTTTTAGGCTGGTCTTTTGTATGTGTGCCTATCCTTTGGTTAACGCTTACATTACTGCGGGTGATCGACTATAGCGATTATACTTTCTATCTCGTTCCTGCCGGCACCACCATTGAACTGCTGTTACTATCTTTTGCACTGGGCGACCGCTTTAACACCATCAGAAAGCAAAATATGCAGTTGGTTACCACGCAAAAGGAAAGACTGGAAAAGTTGGTGCAGGCCAGGACCCTAAAGCTGCACAAAAGTGTAAAAATGCTCAGGGAAAAAACGTCCAAACTTAACGAAACGATTGAAACCCTCGAGGAAACCAATACGGTAAAAAATAAGCTGTTCTCTATCATTGCCCATGATCTACGCAGTCCATTTAACAGTTTACTGAGTATTTTTTCCTTGAAGGATATGAACCTTTTGACCTTCGAGGACCTTAAAATGCTGTTAAATGAAAGCAGGAAAAGTATAGATACCATACACAATACTTTGAATAACCTGCTGTATTGGGCAAAGAGTCAGATGGATGGTACTATAATATTCCCGACCAATTTCAATTTGCTGACACTGGTAAATGACCTTATTCTGGTGTATCAGCCACTTATTGAGCGAAAATCGATCATTATTCTGATTGATGCCGATAAAGATGTGTTCGTGTACGCTGATGAAAATCAGATCCAGCTGATTATGCGTAACCTGATTGATAATGCCATTAAATTCACGCCCTTTAGGGAACGGATTATGATTTCTATGAAAAAAGAAGAGCGACATATCAATATTTCCGTGATCAACCAGGTCGACGGCAGTGGGAGAGTAAATGTTGCGTCTTTTAATACAGGCGAAATTCAAACACCTGCCTATGGAACAGCCAATGAAAAAGGAGTAGGCCTGGGTTTACATTTATGCCGGGAGTATATTGTCCAGAATGGGGGAGAGCTGGCAGTAGATCTTGATTCTGATCAGGTATCCTTCTCTTTCACGCTTCTTCGGGAAGAGGCCGATGTCAGCTATTAGTATAGAAAATAGCCGAAAGATTATCCGTTATTCGGGTGCTGATTTTTTTTTATATCAAACCATTTGTGACTGAGCCTGTTTATCACTGATAAATGATCAGTAAATGTAACGCCTCAACGCCTCTCACTCTTGTTTTTTTCTAAACATCCGTAGACATTCACAAAATCCAAAAATTAAGATATGAAAACATTACAGTTCACAAAAGAGATCAAAGCACCGGCCCAAAAAGTTTGGGACACGCTTTGGAGCGAAACAACTTATCCTCAATGGACTAATGCCTTTAATCCTAACTGTTGTTCTGCAATGCAAAGTGATTGGGAGGTAGGCGGGAGAACGCTGTTCGTAGATGGAAAAGGCAATGGTATGGTCAGTACCATTAAAACGAAGAATGAACCGTATGACGTTGTATTTGAGCATCTGGGTGAAGTAATAGAAGGGAAAGAAGATACAACAAGTGACAAGATAAAAAGTTGGTCGGGTTCGTTGGAAGAATATCATCTTTCTGAGAGCAACGGCATGACCACGCTTCAAGCTTCCGTACAAGCAGGAGAGGAATGGGAAGAAATGATGAATAATGGCTTTACTCAGGGTCTGGAAGAGGTACAGAGACTCGCAGAAAAATAAACCTGAGTTTGTAAAAGAATACCATCGGAAAGCAAAAATAACTTTTTAAAATATCACGATTATGCCAAAATTTAATTCCTATCTGAACTTCGACGGCAATGCCGAAGAAGCATTCAACTTTTACAAATCCATTTTCGGCGGCGAGTTCGCCGGAGGTGTGATGAGAATGGGTGAGATGCCCGGCTCCGAAAATATTGCTGAAGCAGAAAAAGGCCGCGTAATGCATGTCGCGCTCCCCATAGCAGGAGGAGATTTACTGATGGCCTCGGACATCATGCCCTCCGCCGGCCACAAATTAATAATGGGAAATAACAACTACATTTGTATTAGCCCGGAAAGCAGGGAGGAAGCAGACCGCTTGTTTGCGGGACTGTCCGAAAGCGGCGAGGTGGAAATGCCCATGCAGGATCAATTCTGGGGTGATTACTTCGGTAGCTTTAAAGATAAATACGGAGTATGCTGGATGATAGCCTATAGTCCCCGTAAAGAAGGGAAGTAAGCCGTCCGCAGGCTTTTCTGTATACTTCATCCAGTTGACCCGTTCTTTCATAAAAGATACTATTTTTGACTGATCAGTTCAACTGGAAAAGTAATATGAAAGAAATTGCCACCTATACCATTTCCAAATTGCAACGTGCTCTGGAATCCTTTACCGACCAGAAAGACTATTTTTTTGTC
>CBFGNP010000712.1:0-2722 GCA_965650095.1 uncultured Pedobacter sp.
TGGAATCGTGTGAAGTTTCCGCATAGCAAGGGCTGAAATAACGAAAAATTTATTGGGTAGCTAAAATCGCGATCTTTAAACTTTCATGTGCGTCTTCGACAGTTACTTTAAGTCCATGGTCTTTGTCTTCTATTTTCGTTATTAAATCCTTTAAAATGGCTTGTAAGCATGCTTCATATACCTGACCCTTTGTTTGTTGGACCTCAAAGGTAGCCGAATCCCGGAATGATCTTTAGCTGTTCTTTGGCGGGTTCATTGATAAGTGCCTGTATGCCGCCTTTTAATGGGATCCAGCCTTCAATCTCTACCTTAGCCAGATCATAGGTCAGCCCTATAATGTTTTGCTCAAAGAAACCTGGCCCGGAAAAGGAATGATAATGGCTGGCATTAAACCTTCGTCAAAGAGCACCATTGCAGAAACCTGATCTTCCTGCCTTCCATTCCTGTTATGTGAGCAGCCGAATACTTTACTATAACGCTGGGTTGTTAGCGCATTAACAATATCAAAAAAATGGTCGCCATGCTCGATAAGTATACCGCCAGATAGTTCCTTGTCCCAAAACCAATGTTCTGGTGGCAGGGAACTGTCCTGTGCATAATTGCTTATCACAACGTGCCGCAATTTTCCAAATGTTTCATCCCTGCTTATTTGCACGAAAGCTTCAACAATAGGATTATAACGAAGCATGTGATCAACGATCAGCACCTTACCGGTTTCTTTTTGCGATTGCAGGATTTTTTCTGCACCCTCATTGGTTAACGCAATAGGCTTTTCAAGCAAAACGTGCTTATTTCTTCGCATCGCCGCACAAGCCATCTCCGCATGAAAAGCAGGCGGAGTGGCTATACTTACGATATCAATATCATCGTTATTAACGAGATCTTCCCAGTTTTTATAGGTCTTCCAGTTTTCAAGCAGAAGATCATTAACATTCAAATCAGATACAGCCACGATTTCTACATCATCCAGCTTATCCCAGCAATGGTGCAGAAATTTGCCAAATCCTCCGTATCCGATAATTCCAATGCGATAGGTTTTCATTTAACAGACTTAAGTAACACTTGTCTGATATAGGTAAATCCACGGCGGTTTGTTTTATCTTTTTCAGTATCAGCATTTACAGAGGACTATAAAAACATTCAGCGAAAGCGTATCAACCATTATGATTTAAAGGTAAAATCAGGTAGATGAATGATTTCGCCCCCTTTCATTGCCGATTCATGTGCTAAGATTCCAACGCAGGTGATATTGGCTGATTCCCTGGCATCGGGATAAGGGTTTCTGTTTTCCAGCAGCGCATTAATAAACTCATTTACAAGATGTGGATGTGATCCTCCGTGACCAGATCCCTGGATAAATGAAAGATGCTGGTTCTCTTCGGAATCGTACACACCCGCAGAGGTGAAATGCTGAATCTCTTTAGGTAAAAGATGTGCATAGTCAGGTATTTTTACCTTTTCCGGAGATTCACCGGTATGGATAACACTGTCCTCATGCTCAATCAACGTCCATTCAAAAGATTTTTTAGAACCATAAACATCAAAGCTCTCCCGGTACTGCCTGGCGGTATTGAACAATGATCTGGTCACCTCTGCCGACAAATCCGAATTGCGGTATTTGATATGGCAGGTTTCAATGGCAAAGGGAGAGCCATATTTTTCAATCAGGTTGTCGTCAATTTTGCCTGATCCAAAACAAGAAACATATGCTGCCTGTGCTTTTGGCAAAGCCAGAACCGGGCCCACACAATGCGTTGCGTAGTGCATAGGTGGTAAGCCTTCCCAATATCCTGGCCAGCCTGCCATTTCCTGCTGGTGCGATGCGCGCAAAAACTGGATCTTGCCCAATTCACCCCGCTCATATTGCTCCTTCACAAAAAGGAACTCCCGGCTATAAACAACCGTTTCCATCATCATATAGGTTAGGCCGGTCTCCGCTACAGCCTCTACTATCCGACGACATTCATCAACCGTAGTGGCCATTGGCACAGTACATGCCACATGTTTTCCTGCCTTTAAAGCCGCTATTGATTGCTCAGCATGGTTTTGTATCGGCGTATTGATGTGGACAGCGTCGACAAGAGGATCTTCAAGCAGGTCCTCATAACGATCGTATCTTTTCCCAATATCAAATGCATTACCTATTTCATGTAGCTTTTCCAGATTACGCTGACAGATTGCGTACATATTTGCATTGGGGTGTTTTTGATAGATGGGGATAAATTCCGCGCCGAAGCCTAAACCCACAATGGCGATATTTATTTTTTTGTTACTCATTTTTAATAGCTAATATTTTTAAAAGTTATTTTATTTGATCCAGTCGCTAAGAAATTTAATGCCTTCCTCTGCAAAACTATCCTGACTTGGAGCAAGCTTGCGCCAGATACAGACCGCCCCTGCCAGTTCCACTACCTCCGGGGTAAAGCTTTCGATAGAAATTGCACCCTGGTAGTTAATCGCTTCCAGGCCTTTTTTGTAGGCATCCCAATGTGTTTGACCGGTACCAGGGGTACCTCTGTAATTCTCGGACACCTGTAGGTGTAAAAGATCATCACCCGCAAGACGAATCGCTTTTTCAATATCAGGCTCTTCAATATTCATATGAAAACCGTCCAGTAATATCTTCGCTGCAGGATGGCCAATGTCTTTGATGAGGCGAACAACGTCTTCAGCCGTATTGATCAGATCAGACTCGAAACGATTCAAAGGTTCTATCGCGAGC
>CBFGNP010000713.1:0-2715 GCA_965650095.1 uncultured Pedobacter sp.
CCAGAAATCCGTTCGTTAATCGGCTTATCTCTAAAAACATCTATCTTAAGTACTGCAGCAGTATACTGATCAAGTAACAGCTTGTCGCCGGCAGCCGGCGCAAAAAAGTCTATCCGATTTTTTAAAACTGCCACAGCCGCAGTCGAATCTTTAGGGAGACTGATGCTATAGTCGCCCTTGTAATGAAGTACCCGGTCTGCAGCAGCTATATAATCTGCAATGCTTAAGGGAGGCCTATCACTGGTGCGGGACCTTGACACGGGATCCTTAGGAAGTTCAAAGCTTTCAGGCTGATAAGTTCCGAGCGTCTTCTTCAATGCATTCCGGTACCATGGAAAAGACCATTGCGGACCGGTTATTCCCATTAAAAAGAGAAATACACAAGCATAAAAACCCAGACTGTTATGCAGATCGTGGTTCTTTCTTTTCCAGCTTCCCTTCCATTTAACGGTTAAACCCTGTTTCCAGGCCCTAATCCGCTGAGGGAACCAGATCACTATTCCGGTTAATACGCCAATTGTAAACAGAATGGTAGCTGTTCCCGATATATAACTACCCAGTTTTCTGTTTTCCAGTTCCCCGATCAGCGGTTGCTCTATTTTATCCAGCAATAACCACCTGTGCAGGCTAAACATCGTTTTCATAAACTCTGCAGTGGTTGTTTTTGATTCCGAGATATTGCCGAGTATTGCGCCTGTGTATTGGTCGACCGCAAACAGGGAAGGACGTTTGCCATCGACCGGCCCTGCCTTTTCTTTTTTCGGATGACCAGCGCTTCCAGCTTCATTATCAACTTTATGGTTTTCCCTTCCCCCTGCTTTAAATTCGGCCTTTTTACCACCTGCTTTATCTTTCAACCGAACCATAAACTGATAGGACCGCCCTGGGTTTGCAGGTATTCTTACGGAAGCCACCTTCCCTCCTGTCCCCGCTTTTACCCTGGCTATCAGTTCTTCTACAGCAATTGGTTTCGCTCCGCTTACCGCTTTCACTTTATACAATTCCGGAGCGGCCATTTCACGTAGCTCTGTATTGAATACATATAAGGTACCGCTTAAACAAATCAGGATCACTATAATCCCGCTACCTAGTCCGATCCACAAATGGATGTCATTGAAAAACTTTCGGATCTTTGCCCAAGCAGACCTTGTTCTAATCGCTCTCATCTTAATTTTTAAAGGTTAACTTTTGCAAATGTAAATTAATCCCGCATTATTTAAAGGCAGTCTAAATATACCAGGCCTATTTTTTATACAAATGAGCAGAGATGCACCGATTTACCTTACAATCTGTTCTAAATCAACAACATTTATCAAAAAAATCTTTGGTGTAAAAATATTAATTTCTATCTTTGCCATCCCTCACGGGAAAAGGAGATTTAATTTTAATGGCTAAAAAACAAGTAGCAGAAAAAGAACTAGAGGCTAAAACAGCCGAATTACAAGGCGCAGACGCTCGTCTGGCTGAGAAAGAAACCATTGAGTCAGAAGCTGATTCAATGTCGATCGAACAGATCAAATCATCATTAGCAACTCCAGATCAGGATTTTGACTGGGATGCAGACGACAAAGCATTCGGAAATTACAGTGATTCAGACCGTAAGAAGTTTGAAGATATGTATACCGATACTTTCAATCAAATCAACCAAGGTGAAATCATCAGCGGTACAGTTGTTTCCATCAACAACAAAGACGTGGTATTGAACGTAGGATTTAAATCAGACGGTTTGGTATCTACTTCTGAATTCCGTGATACACCTGATTTGAAAGTTGGCGACAAAGTTGACGTTTTCGTGGAAGCCCCTGAAGATGCTAACGGCCAGTTAATTTTATCTCGTAAAAGAGCTAAAACCCAAAGATCATGGGAGTCTATTAATGAAGCCCTTGACAACGACAGAATCATCAACGGATTTGTTAAAAGCCGTACTAAAGGTGGTCTTATTGTTGACATCATGGGTGTTGAGGCTTTCTTACCTGGTTCTCAAATTGACATCAAACCTATCCGCGATTACGATGTATACGTGGGTAAAACAATGGAATTCAAAGTTGTTAAGATCAACCACGAATTTAAAAACGTAGTTGTATCTCATAAAATCTTAATTGAGGACGACTTAGAAAGCCAAAAAGTGGAGATCGTATCTAAACTTGAAAAAGGTCAGGTATTGGAAGGTACTGTTAAAAACATCACTGACTTCGGTGTATTCATCGATTTAGGTGGCGTTGACGGTTTACTTCACATTACTGATATTTCCTGGGGCCGCATAGAGCATCCAAAAGAAGTATTGAGCTTAGATGAGAAAATCAACGTTGTAGTCCTTGACTTTGATGATGAGAAAAAACGTATTGCATTAGGTTTAAAACAATTGACTCCACACCCTTGGGAATCTTTAGATACTAACTTAACTGTTGGTTCTAAAGTTAAAGGTAAAATTGTTACTGTTGCGGATTACGGTGCTTTCTTAGAAATCATTCCAGGTGTTGAAGGTTTAATTCACGTTTCAGAAATGTCGTGGTCACAAAACTTACGCAGCCCTCAGGAATTCCTGAAAGTTGGCGATGAGATCGAAGCTGAAGTTTTAACTTTAGATAGAGATGATCGTAAAATGAGTTTAGGTATTAAACAATTAACTCAGGATCCTTGGCAAAATGTTGCGGAAAGATATCCTATCGGAAGCAAACATACTGCTGTAGTTAAAAACATGACTAACTTCGGTGT
>CBFGNP010000714.1:0-2710 GCA_965650095.1 uncultured Pedobacter sp.
GGAAGGCGTAACCACCAACAACCTGGTTTCACTGCTAAAAGGAAAAGTAGCTGGCATGTACATCACCGAACCTTCCGGCGATCCGAACAATAAAGCATCTTTTGTGGTGCGTGGACAAGGTACATTGCCCATTACCAACACGAATCTTCGGGTAAGCAATAACCTGAACCCCTTAATAGTGGTTGATGGGATCATTTATTCGGATGTAGCCTACCCAAGTGATATCGTTTCATCAACAGATATAGAGACCATAACCTTATTGAAAGATGCGGCATCAACGGCCATATATGGTTCAAGGGCAAGCCAGGGCGTATTGGTGATCACCACCAAAAAGGGCGTGGCGGGAAGTACGAAGCTTGATATCAATAGCAGTTTTGGTGTTAGCAAAAGGTACCTGGGGAAAATAGAGTTCATGAACACCCAGGAGCTGTATGACTATCAGCGTAAAATGTTATTGAACTCCTTTGCGCTAAAAAATGAAGGATTAACTCAAGAGGCCTATCTTACGAAATACCTGCCAGCTGCATCGGTTTTAGGTACCTATACAGACTGGAACAACCAACTTTACCGGGATGCTTTGATGAAGACGGTAGATATTGGCCTTTCAGGCGGATCAGAAAAAACAAGGTATTATTTTGGAGCCAACCGTTACGATGAGCAGGGACCATTAAAAGGGAACGACCTGTTAAGAAACAGCTTTAAACTGAATCTGGAACATAACATCACCAGTAAATTGAGCCTGAATGCCAACCTGAGCACCATCTTTGACAGGGGGAACAGGAGCCCGATTGGTGGATTAGGTGGTCTTTATCTGTTACCATGGTTTACGTTGGATAGTGACGACGGCATTCCTAAAAAAGTATTGGGTGTAGATGCCTTGGGCAACCCCTACCAAAACCCGGTTTACGACCTCCCTTACAACAGCAACGTCACCAAAACACAACAGGTGCTTGGGGTGTTCTCCGCAAAATACAAAGTGTTTGACTGGCTAACTGTATCGTCGAATAATTCTTACAATACGACATTCATCAATATTGATGATTATCAGGATCGTTTGTCGCTGACCGGACTTGCCGACAAGGGAAGATTGGCGCAAAACAAAAATAATTCCTACTCTTTCATGACCTCTAACCTGCTTACTGCACGCAAACAGTACGGACTTCATGGCCTGAGCGGCTTGGGTGGATTCGAATACAACAAAAGTGGTTCTGAATTTAATGCACTTGCGGTGAGAAATATGCCTACCGGTGTTAAAGTTCCATCTGCTGCATCGGAAGTCTGGAACACCTATTCAGGCAAATCCTTTAGAGGGGAGCGTTATGTGAGGGCCTTTTATTCACTTTTTGCAGAAGGCGGTTACAATTACGATGAACGTTATTTCGTCAATTCTTCTTACCGGATGGACTATTCTACCAATTTTGGGATAGACAACAGAGCAGGTCATTTTTATTCTGTAAGTGGCGCATGGCTGGCCAGTAATGAACAATTTTTGCGTGACAATAACTACCTGACCAATCTGAAAATCAGGGCCAGTTACGGTACAAGTGGAAAAGTGGCCGGAGAAGATTTCCTGACGGAAAGCTTTTACAATTTTAATTATCAATATGGAGGAGACCCTGCGGCCATTATCAACCAACTGGCTAACAGGGACATTACCTGGGAGCGTGCCTATGTGAGGAATTTAGGAATTGATATGGGCTTGTTTAACAGGATCACCTTATCTGTTGACGTATATAGAAAGCGTAACACGGATCTGATCCAGAAGGTCGGAACTTCTGCATTGCTGGGTGTACCCAGTCAATACCAGAATATCGGCGCTATGGTTAACAATGGGGTCGAGCTCGTCCTTTCCAGCAAAAACCTTAGGGGAAATTTTACCTGGGAAACCGGGCTGAATGTTACGTACAATAGAAACAAGGTAGAGAAATTATACAATGGTTCTCTAATTTGGGGAAATTCAGGAGTCATTAAGGAAGGAGATAATATCAACAGCGTACATGCCTTTAAATGGATGGGCGTAGATGCCCAGACCGGTATGCCGCAATTTGAACGCCTTGAATTTGATGCCGCTACAAATTCTTATACCAGTAAAATCGTAAACAGCTATGATGCGGTATCGGCCGGTTTATCAGGCGATGTGCTGGCCGCACAATTCCACCTGATTGGCAACTCTACCCCGAAATACTACGGCGGTATGTTAAATACATTCGGATACAGCGGCTTTGAATTGTCGGTGTTGTTAAACTTTGCAGCGGATTATGTGGTATACAACAATTCCAGAAGTACCTACTTTTCATCCGAGGGAAATAATGTCTTAAAAAACAACCAGATTAAACCGGCCAGCGGACAATCGATATGGGAAAAACCGGGCGACAAGGCTACGGAGCCCATGATCTATCGTGGACGGTTAGACGGGGCGGATCAAGGCAGTTCCCGGTTTTGGGAAGACGCCAGCCACATCCGGGTGCGTAATGTAAGATTAAGCTATTCCCTACCTGCTACACTGATCAATAAGGCTAAATTAAACAGGGCAAACATTTACCTGAGCGGCGACAACTTATTCATTTTTACCAAAAAGACCTTTTATGGATCTGATCCGGAAGGTGTACTGGCGGGAGATCAGAACAATTATGGCGTAAGTGCCGGCTATGGTGCCAGCCGCAAGTTCCTATTGGGTTTACAGTTAACATTTTAAAGAGCAGACCATGAA
>CBFGNP010000715.1:0-2706 GCA_965650095.1 uncultured Pedobacter sp.
CAAAAACAGAATTTTCCTTAAAAAATTCGACAGTAACTCTTTTGGTTGTAGCCTCTTCGGCAAGCGCCTTTGCGCCGTTTTCACAATATTCTCCCAATGGAGAACGTTCATCATCTGGATCCGGCCAGGCACAGCTCGGGCAGTCGAAACCGCCTGCCTGATTCATTTTAAACAATGCCCTTGTGCCTCTTATAAGTGTTTTTTCTTCAATCAGATCTCCGAATGCGGCTACTACTGCTGGTATACCGGCGGCCCATGTTTTCACTGGTGTTAGTTTAAGGTCTAACAATTTATAGGGATTTTCTGCAGCAGGTTCTTTTTTATCGTTCTCCATACCTTAACTATTTAAATGGGGATTGGGGTAATTGTCGCTTTGGTCCTCTTCTACATTATCCAGGCAGGTAAAGTCCTTTTCTATCAATAAGCTAACAGGTCCGCTAAGCTCACTAAATCCTACCTTATCTGTATTGACCAGCTCTTCCACCATTTTCTCCGGCATGTACAGCACGATGCGGTTATCAATAAAATCGGCACTTAGATTGTCATCACTCGTGGTTGTTATTGCGTATTCCAATGTTTTGCTCATGAAATGGGAACTTTCGGAGAGAAACCCAACCGTACCCAGTGCCTCGACTTCGGATTTGGTTAATCTATATCTTAATGAATTTCCTTTAATTCTAATTTTCATGCGATGTAGGGATTAGTATCTGATCGTTAGCGGTATATATGTTAAATCTGTCGTTTCTAAGGAAGCCAAGTAATGTAATATCGAACTCATTGGCCAATTCTACGGCGAGGGTTGATGGAGCACCAATTGCAGCTACAATGGAAATTCCAGCCATGGCTGCTTTCTGGATGAGTTCAAAACTGGCCCTTCCACTCAAAAGCAGTATAAATTGACTTAGGGGAAGCATATTCTTACCTAGCGCAGTACCGATTAGTTTATCCAATGCATTATGACGCCCGACGTCTTCACGTAGCAATACCAATTCGCCTTCTATTGTAAACAGACCAGCGGCATGGATACCACCAGTTGCTGCAAAATTACTTTGGGCCAGTCTTAATTTTTCGGGCAAGCTGTAAAATACATCGGGAGATAAATGCATTTCCTGTTGAGGGGCTAAATTTGAATAAGGGCTTACTGTTCTAATGGATTGTATAGACCCTTTGCCACAAACTCCACAACTTGAGGTTGTATAAAAATTCCTGTCAGACTGCAGAAGATTGGGCATAAACCCGTCTGTCAGTTCTACACAAACAATATTTTCTTTTTGCAGTTCACAGAGCATAGATATATGACCGATGGCTTTAACATTTCCATGTGAAGAAATTATACCCTCTGTAAACAAAAACCCAAGAGCAAGTTCCAGGTCATTTCCAGGTGTGCGCATCGTAATGGAAATATTCTTTTCAACCCGGTTCCCGGCCGGCCCATACATTATTCTAATTTCGAGCGGCTCTTCCACTGATAATATGTCCAATGAAGGCGAAGCGATGAAACCTGAAACTTTATTGACAGGTAGGTGCTTAATCGAAACTGATGGAACATCCCTCATAACAATGATTGATAAAGTCAGAAATTAACACTAAATATAGTTATTTTGAATACAAAGCAATTGTTATTTCATGATATAATTATTAAGCCAGCAGCGTGCCCAAGCCTCCTAAGCTTGCAGCTATGGTTATATGATTTTTCAACGATAAGCATTCATTATTTTTGTTAAGCCATTGCCATTCCGAACCAATTATAATTTAATTATATTTAACTTCAAACAAAAGAAAGAAGGAATATTGGTCAGACTAAACGCTTAAAAAACATAACTGTGAATCAATCTCAAAACGTAACAGACTATCCGAACAACAATACCATTTTTACGGTTTGGAAATTTAAAGATGGGGCAGCTATCAGGCCGGTCTTCAAAAGGCTTTGTGCACTGGTAGAGAATATGAACCGTTCTTATGCCGTTAGGGTAGTAAAAGGAAGAACGAGCTGTGTACTAGGTGTGGGCTTTTCGGCCTGGACAGAACTGGGATTACCTTTGCCCCCTCCTAAGGAGCTTTGTAATTTCGAGCCAATTATCGGCGCGAAACATACTGCAGTATCCACTCCTGGAGATATCCATATCCACCTTCGGGCGCTTGACATGGCAATATGTTTTGATATGGCGAGCGACATTGCCAGCATCATGCTGCCAGTTGCCGATTGCCTGGAGGAGATACATGGATTCAGGTACTGGGATGGCCGTTCGATCCTGGGTTTTGTTGATGGAACGGAAAATCCAATTGGTGATGAAAGTCCTTTTTTCGCTCTTGTTGGAGAGGAGGATGCAGCATATAAAAACGGGAGTTATCTTTTTGTGCAAAAATATTTACATGAAATGAAAAACTGGGAGGCGCTTTCAACGGAGGATCAGGAGAAAGTAATCGGTCGGTATAAAATGAGCGACATCGAAATGACTGATGATGTAAAACCCAGCAACTCCCACAGTGCCCTTGCAGGAATTGAAGATAAAGCAGGAAATGACCTTAAAATAATCAGAGACAATATGCCTTTCGGACATCCTTCAAAAGGTGAAGTTGGAACCTACTTTATTGCTTATTCTAAAAATTTCAGTACCGTTAAAGAAATGTTAACACGAATGTTTATTGGTTATCCACCTGGCAATTCAGATCGGATCCTTGACTTTAGCACTCCGCACACAGGCA
>CBFGNP010000716.1:0-2704 GCA_965650095.1 uncultured Pedobacter sp.
AGTTAAACTGTCTCCTCCGGTAGTGATGAACTGCATGATCCAGTTCCATTCCTGTGGCAGCAGTGCCGCAAAAGCATGTGTCTGCTTGAGTTCAAAAAAGATCTTTTCATCATCAAACCCGTCACCAACCGCTAATGTGACCAGGTATTGGATCAGGGTGTCATAAGCCATCACTATAGGTTCCCTGCTTTCAATGTCTTGTGTTTGTGCAGCTTCCTTTATTGCTGCGGCCTCTACAAGTTCCAGGGCATGGGTTGGCAGAAAATAGATCTTTGAGGTCTCGAAAGGAGAGTGCCCACTTCTACCCGCGCGCTGCAGAAATCTGGCTACACCTTTGGGGGAGCCGATTTGGACGACGGTATCTACCGGCTTAAAATCTACGCCAAGGTCCAATGAGGAAGTGCAGACCACTGCTTTCAGTGCCCCGGTATGTATGGCCTCCTCAATCCAGTTCCGTAATTCAAAGTCTATCGATCCATGATGAATAGCGAGTAAACCGGCCAGGTCTTCGTCCAGAGCCAGCAAGGTTTGATACCATAGTTCTGCCTGTCCCCGGGTATTGGTGAAAATAAGCGTTGTTTTACTTTTTCGGATGATGGGCAACAACTTATGGGCCAGCTTATGTCCCAGATGTCCGGCCCAGGGCAACATGTCAATATGGTCAGGCAGCACCGACCGGATCATAATCTTCTTTTCAATATCAGCTTTGATGATTGTTTTTAAGACATCATCATAAGGCACCAATACGTCCATGGCCTGTTCCATATTCCCGATAGTTGCCGATATGCCCCAGATGCGTAACAAGCGCTCAGGGTGCAGTTCATTAACCAATCCTTTTATCCTTGAAATGGCCAGTTCAGTCATTACGCCCCTTTTGCTGCCAATCAGCTCGTGCCATTCATCGGCCACAATGCACTGCAGTTGATCGAAATAATTAACGGTACTTTTTTGCGCCAGCAGCAGATGGATGCTTTCCGGGGTAATAATCAGCACTTCAGGCATTTGTTTCTTTTGCTTCAGCTTTTCACTTTGTGTAGTGTCTCCATTGCGGACGCCTATCACCCAGTCCAGCCCGAGCTCCAGGCAAGCCTGGCTCATAGCGCGGGCAAGGTCTTTGGCAAGTGAGCGCAAAGGCGTAATCCAGATCAGTGTTAACCCGCTAGGCTTAGTTTTGCTTTTTTCGACCCCCTTGTTTTTTGCAGCTATTAGTTCCTGCTCCGCTTTTTTATTAAGCTCATCAATTACCACAGCTAAAAAAATAGAGAAGGTTTTCCCAAAGCCTGTAGGTGCATTTACCAGGCCACAATACCCTTCAGCGTAATATTGCCAGGCATCGGTCTGAAACGTAAACGGTTTCTTTTTACTGTGCTTAAGCCATTTAATTACCTGTTTATATCCTTTGCTTTTTTCGAGCTGCATGCTATTGAAATAAAGAAACTAATATACTAATGTCAGATACGATCTGATGCGTTTGATAGAGAAGCTTGTAATAACTGCTTCAGGTCATCGAGTGTATTGATCTCATCTGCTTTTTTGTCTTTTCTCCATCGGGCAATCCTTGGAAATCTTAATGCAAGCCCTGCTTTGTGCCGCTTACTTTCTGCAATTCCTTCGAATGCAATTTCGAAAACCAATTCGGGTTTAACGGTTCTTACAGGACCAAATTTTTCAATCGCATTCTTAACCACAAAAGCATTCACCTCCTTAATTTCTTTATCTGTTAATCCAGAATATGCTTTTGCTATGGTGATCAGCTGATCGCCGTCCCTTACTGCAAATGTATAATCTGTATAGAAGTTTGCCCTTCTGCCGCTTCCTTTTTGTGCATAGATCATCACCGTATCAACGGTGTAGGGGTTGATCTTCCATTTCCACCAGTCGCCCCGCTTTCTTCCGGAATGGTATAAGGAATCCAGCTTTTTTAGCATAATACCTTCGCTGTTAATGTCTCTGGACCCCATTCTGAGTCGTGCAAGTTCATCCCATCGAGTAAAACGGACTATAGGTGAAAGCACAACTACATTATTGGTAGTCAGCCCTGAAATTACTGTTTCCAGTAATAACCTGCGGCTGCTTAATGGCTCTTCTCTCAGGTCGTGGCCCTCATACTCGAGCAGATCGTAAGTGAAGAAACCTATCGGTGCATCATTAAGTTGATTTTTATGAATGGTTTTTCTGTTTAAGCGTTGCTGTAATATGCTAAATGCCTGTACATTTCCATTCTTTACGGAAAGTATTTCTCCGTCCAGCACAGTTCCATCTTTAAGTTCATCTGATAAAAAGTCTAGTTCGGGAAATTGTTCTGTAACCAGTTCTTCCCCACGTGACCAAATGAAAAGTTCGCCATTTCGCTTTACAATCTGCCCTCTTATGCCATCCCACTTCCATTCGGCCTGCCATTCCATCGGTTCTCCGAGCGACGAAGGCTGGGCCTCCAGGGCATAGGCCAGGCAAAAGGGATATGGCCATGAATTATCGGTGTTAACATGAGTACCTCCCAGCAGGTCCTGGTAAGTGATTTCAGCTGGCAGCCATTTGCCCATGATACTATGCATGATCTTGCTGCTTTCAATGTTACTTTGTTTGGCCAGTGCATTGACCAGCATCTTATTGGAGACACCGATCCGAAAGTTGCCGGATATCAGTTTATTGAAGACAAAACGCTCTGCGGTTTCCAGGCTGTTCCATGCTTTTAAGATGAATT
>CBFGNP010000717.1:0-2701 GCA_965650095.1 uncultured Pedobacter sp.
TATTTTTATTATATTTCTTGCAATCGTATTTAATTACTTCGACCGTCAGATTGTATCTATTCTTAAGCCTGTTCTTAAAAAGGAATTCAACCTGGGTGATGATGGCTATGCGCTGATCCTGAATATTTTTACAGTTTGTTATGCTCTTATGTATCCTGTCTCTGGCTGGCTGGTAGATAAATTCGGGGCTAAAAAGGTGATGTTTGCCGGTATTATAGGCTGGTCAGTCGCTTGTATAGGCGGAGGCATCTCCAGAACTTTTGGGCAGTTCACTTTCTTTCGCGGCTTGCTCGGTATCGCAGAGCCCACTAATTTTCCGGCACAGTTGAAAGTGGTTACGGTCTGGTTCCCTGGTAAGTTAAGGGCTACCGCAAATAGTCTTTGTGTTGCCGGAAGTTCTATAGGAGCCATTATTGCGCCACCGTTGGTGGCCTGGCTGGCCATTACTTACAACTGGCATACTGTTTTTATGGTAGCGGGGGTAGTGGGACTGATCATTGCGGTATTATGGATATTGATCTATAGAGACCCTCCTGCCACGGTTGCGCTTGAGGCAGCAGGAACTGCTAAAATAGAAGAAACTCCTGCTTTTACCTGGAAGCAGTTATGGGGAAGAAAAAGCTTATGGGGCATTTTGCTGATCCGTTTTGTGAGCGATCCGGTGTGGTATTTTTGCCTTTTCTGGCTTCCCGGCTATTTGCAGGAAGAATCGGGCTTAACCCTGGTGCAGATGGGGATGTTTGGCTGGATTCCTTTTCTGGTCGCCGATCTGGGGGCAATTGGTACATCTGCCTGGTCTGACTGGATGGTACGTAAAGGTAAAGAGCCACTCAGGGCGAGAAAAGTCATGTTAAGCAGTGTTGCCGTATTGGCGCCACTTTGTATACTTACCCCTTATTTAAATAGCCCTTTTACCACGCTGTTGATTTTTAGTGTAGTTGCGGTGGCCTGCTTAAGCTGGTTATTTACGGTTAGTGTAGTAATCGCCGAGGCTTTCCCGGTAAAAAATGTAGCCAGTGTTTTGGGGATTGCCGGTGGCTGCGGGGCGCTAGGCGCTGTAGCCTTTAATTATTTTGTAGGCCAGTTTATGGGTACACTGGGTGCGGAAAAGATATTTATTGCCATGGCGGTACTCCATCCGGTAGCCGTGTTGATACTGTGGACCATGGTAAGGAAGGAAAAGCCAAAAGCTGCGTCTTTGGAGGCTGAACCGAGCTTATGAGCATATTGATACCAATAAAAACAATAATATATAATCAATAATTATATAATGATGAACAACAAAACAATGATAACAGAGCCTGCAAGGGAGCTTCCTGTACGTATGGAGGTGGATGTACTGGTAGTTGGTGGTGGCCCATCGGGCATTATTGCAGCGCAGGCCGCGGCGGAAGACGGATTAAAAGTAAGCTTGATAGACAGCAGAAGTTTTGTGGGGGGGAATATGACCATTGGTTTGCCTATATTGGGTTTCCTGGGTCAAAAAGGAAACCAGATCATCAAAGGCATTCCTCAGAAATTTATAGACCGCCTAAAGGCTGTTGACGCTGCTAGCGATCACCGGCCCTGCCCTTTGCACATGAGCTTAACTTTGGTAGAACCGGAGGCAGTTAAAAATGTTGGCCTGGACATGCTGCTGACAGCTGGAGTAAAGGTTTTATTATATACTTTTTGCGTGGGCGTCATCAAAGAAGATAATCAGTTAAAAGGTGTAATTGTCGAAAGCAAATCTGGCAGAGAGGTCATATTGGCTAAAACGATTATTGATTGTACGGGTGACGCGGACGTAGCTTTTAAAGCCGGGGTACCATGTGAGCAGGGAAATGAAGTAGGCGGGGCACAACCTCCCACTTTAATGTTCTGTATGGGAGGTGTGGATACCGAAAAGCTAAGGATGTCTATTGCAGAAGAGCCGCGTACTTATCTGACCGACTTTATTCCTAACGAATATTTCGGACAAAACAATCAGTTTATCGTAGTGGGTTTACGAAGTGTCATGGAAAAGGCCCGTGAAGCCGGATATCATTTGCCGGTAGAACGTACCATATTAATCACTGGTTTACGCGAAGGCGAAGTTTGGGTAAATATGTCAAGAATTAACGGTGTTGATGGGACTAACCCTGAGAGTTTAACACATGGAGAGATTGAGGGCCGTAAGCAGGTGGAAGAGATCCAACGTTATTTGAAGGAATATGTACCTGGTTTCGAAAAGGCGGTGTTTACCAAAATGGCCCCGTTTTTAGGCATCAGAGAAACACGTCGCATAGTAGGACAGTATGTATTAACTGCTGAAGACATTTTGGCTTGCCGCAGATTTGAAGATGCTATTGCTGTTGCCAGCTATCCTTTGGATATTCACCATCCGGAAGGAGGTGGCTGTACGCTTACATGGTGTGGCGACAGCTATGATATTCCCTATCGCACGTTAATTCCGAAGAAGGTGGAGAACCTGATTGTCGCCGGACGCTGTATCTCGACCACCCACGAAGCCATGTCAGCCATTCGTGTCATGGCGCCATGTATGGCCATGGGCGAAGCCGCAGGAAGGGCTGCGAAACTGGCGATCCGTAAGAACATCCTCCCATCGCAACTGGACGTAAGGGAGCTTCAGGCAGAGCTGTTGGAGAAAGGAGCCTACCTGGAGCCAAAACAAATGACAGAAACTGCATAATCATTGGCTCAAACCGTATATCATGGTATC
>CBFGNP010000718.1:0-2699 GCA_965650095.1 uncultured Pedobacter sp.
TCTCCACTCAGATAAAGCAGGGAACCGCAAAAGCACCGGTAAATACTGAGTTGTGGAGGGAAAATACCTTCGTAAAGGAGTTTGTATCTCTGGTTGAAGAAGGTATCCAGGACGAAGTGCTTGATACGGCTACTCTTGCAGAAAAAATGAACATGAGCCAGTCTACACTTTATCGAAAACTGAAAGGCATTACCGGAAAAAACATTAATCAGTTGGTGCGAAAAGTGAGGATTCAAAAGGCGGCTCAACTGCTCCGCTCAGGCCGATATAACATCACCGAAGTGTCTTTGATGGTTGGCATCAATAGCTCCATTTATTTTCGTCAATGCTTTAAAGAAGAATTTGGTCAGCTCCCTTCCGAATATCAAAAAAAGAGGTCTTAGTGCTTTAAAAAAGCGAATTTGACGAAAAATTAGCTGTTAATTGACGGATATGTATATGGCTCTCCAGCTCATATTCCATTATGTTTGATCCCGAAAACCAACTATAAGCCCATCTCAGAATAACGCGCACGACCCTTATTTCAAGAGTGATTTATTTTGATGATTTCCAGATGAGCCAAAAGGGTCTAAATCACTAACTATGATTTTGATTCATTTCTGCAGCGCAGTATTTACTCATTCTGAAAAGGGAAATATTTGGTATCAGCTATTCATTACACTTAAAACCAAATATGAAAATGAGAATCCTCAAAATTTTATTTATCTGCGTCGTGGTGTGGGCAGTTCCCACCTATTCTTTTGCGCAACGTAAGATTTCCGGACAAGTACTGAGTGAACTCAATGAGCCGCTAACCGGTGTTACTATTGTCGTTCCAGGTGCAGTCCCGAAAGAAATTACAACAACTGATGGTCAGGGACGCTTTACCCTCAACACCAGTAAGGGCACCTTTTTAGTAACCTACATTGGTTACAAAAACCAAACCATCACCATTGGAGACAAAACCTTATTTACCATTAAGATGGAGAGCGATGATCAGGGACTAGATGATGTTGTGGTAGTTGGTTATGGTAAGCAATCGAAACGTAACATTACCGGAGCAGTAAGTAATCTAAAAGCAGAAGACGTAGTACGTACTTCGTCTACTTCCACCGCAGGGGCACTCGCAGGTAAGGTACAGGGTATTTCCGTTCGTGCTAAAGATGCCCGTCCTGGTCGCGGAGCCAGTATCGAAGTCCGAAATATGGGCAACCCATTATTTGTAATCGATGGTGTTGCCTATGGTGGCCAGACCGGAACAGACTGGGTAGGTACTCAAAATGCTTCTGGCGCAGATATTTTCAATTCATTAAACCTTGAAGATATCGAAAGCATATCTATTCTTAAAGATGCAGCCGCTGCTGTATTTGGTTTTAGGGCTTCACGAGGGGTAGTTTTAATTACTACGAAAAAAGGTTCAAAAGATGAATCTGTAAAAATAAATGTTAATGGCTATTTGGGTTGGCAAAACCTGACCCGTTTTCCTGAAATGGCCACTGCAGCTCAATATACCAAAGGTTTGGTAGAGGCGGCTCAAAACGAAGGCCGCGATCCGAGCGCAGTTTATACCCGTGCAGAACTCGCAAAATGGCAAGCTGGTACCGAACCTGGTTATCAGGGCTACGACTATGCTGATATGGTTATCCGTAAAGACATTCCACAGCAATACATTAATGCCAACATCACTGGTGGTGGCAAGAAATCTAATTACTTTCTATCGGTAGGTAACCTGCAACAGGATGCCATGATTAAAGACTTTAACTATAAACGTACGAACTTACAGGCCAATCTAGAAGCAACCGTGCTGGAAGGCCTTACAATAGGTACACAAATTTCAGCCAGACAAGAAAAAACACAGGATGTGGGATTGCCAGGTGGCGATGGTTATTTTTCTTCTATCTTGGCGATTTTCAAAAACAGGCCAACAGTTGGTCCTTATGCTAACGACAATCCGCTGTATCCGAATCAAACCAATGAGTTTGCCTACAACCCGGCAATTTTTAGTAGAGATATAGCTGGTTATAAAGACAATACTTTCATGAGCGGGAATGTAAATATGACCGCAGCTTACAAAACCAAATTTGGTTTATCAGCAAAAGGAATTGTTTCTTACAATTACACCAATAACAAGTTCGATGGATTTCAATATAGCTATGATGTATACAGATATGACAATGGCAATTATGTACGCAGTAATGGAACCAATTCGAGATGGCGCTACAAAACTGATCGTGTAGCGGTAGCGAGATCTGCACAATTTCAGTTAGATTATACCAAGCAAATCGGCGACCATAATTTCTCTGTAATGGCAGGATATGAACGCTCTGATTGGGACAGAACATTGACTACCATAGGCTCTAACCCTACTAATAACTATATTCCTTTAGTAAACACAGTTGCTGAACTTAGTGGTATTGGCGACGAATGGTTGTATGAAGCAAGAGCTGGTTTCATCGGTCGTTTGAATTACAATTATAAAGGTAAATACCTGCTTGAAATCCTGGGTAGATATGATGGTTCTTACCTGTATTATACAGGTAAAGAATGGGGGCTTTTTCCAGGAGCAAGTTTAGGCTGGCGCATTTCTGATGAGCCATTCTTCAAGCCACTTAAAAGTGTGATAAATGATTTAAAACTTCGTGTTTCAGTGGGGCAAACAGGTTTAGAAGAAGGTGTAGGGATGCATGGCTACCTCGCTGGCAACACTTGGAATTCTGGAA
>CBFGNP010000719.1:0-2698 GCA_965650095.1 uncultured Pedobacter sp.
TCGATCTTGTCTAAAGTTGCCCCGGGTATGGATTTCAAATAACTGGCCAGGTCTGGTCCCGAAAGGTAGTTCTGCCTGCCGTCGATGAGCACCATGACCCCGCTTCTACCATGGAGACTGATGTTTCCGTTTGCATCTACCACTACACCTGGCGTTTTTTCGAGCACTTCGAGTGTATTGCTGCCGGCACTACTGATCATGGACGACACGTTTACTGTCGTTTTGTCGAGGCCCATCTCGATCAGCGGCCGCTTCGCCTGGATGACCACTTCCTTCAGCTTAATATTTTTCAATTGAACCTTGCTGCTGTCAGCAGACGGCGCTTTCTTTTTGTCGCCGCTTTGTGAGAAGCCAGACAACCCTGTCAATAGTAGAAAAACGAGCACAGAATATTTCATAACGATAATTTTGATTCAGGAACAAATATTGGATTCCGCCCCCAGCCTCGAAAAGAAAAATGTTGTACCTTGCATATGGGTGTACCGAAGGGTAAAATCCGGTGTTTAACGGCTTAGTCCACCAATACCGCAGGTTGGTCACCGCTTGCCTGGTGTTTGTCCATTATTTATTTTATCTGGAGGAGATTGCGCAGATTTGTCCTAATGATTTTATGAAGTACCACAAATGAACAACAGAAGTACCATTTCCATTTATGGATTTTTTGGCAGTAAGCTTTATTTTTTGCTGACGCTTGCGCTTTCTGTGCCCTGTTTCATTGCCATGAACAGCTATATCAGTTCAATGGGCATTTATGATGCGGAAGCAGTATCCTTTGCCGCGACTGTGACCATGATCTTGTGTATATTTTCCGGAAGGCATTTTTCGCAGATCTGGGCACCGGCTTTAAAAGCTTATCCTAAGCCTATTTTAACCATTCTGGGGTTGGTGATCATGGTCTGTCTGATGTGGCTGGTATTTCGTTTCGACCACCTTTCGGGCAACAGAGGTATTCATCTGTTGATGTTCTGGGTTCCAATGATGATCATCGGCCTGAGTTTAGGCGCCCTGATTAAAGTGGTCAATTCGGTCACGCAAAACCAACTGAAGGATGCACAAAGACAGGCGGCCCATAGCAAGAGTGAACTTCATGTGCTTCAATCTCAATTGAGTCCGCATTTCCTGTTCAATACGCTCAATAACCTTTACGGCCTTTCCATTACCGATCATCAGAAAATACCCGCACTGCTCCTGAAACTGTCCGAGCTGCTGAGGTACTCTGTTTACGATGTTAACGATCTGTATGTGCCCTTGAAAGACGAAATTGCCTACATCAGGAATTACATTGAATTTGAAAAATTAAGATTGGGAGAGCGTCTTACCTTCAGTTCGGACATTGTTGAGGTGAACAATCCAAACATTCGGCTGGTACCCATGCTGCTGATCGTATTTATCGAAAATGCCTTTAAGCATTCTAAAAATACCGCTGCTGCAGAGATCTCCATAGACATCCAGATCAAATTATGGGCAGATTCGATCTTATTTTCTATAAGGAATACCTACGGGCTGGATGACCAGCAGCACAATTCCCTGAACAAAAATAGTGGTATGGGACTGTCTAACGTGCAGAAACGCTTACAGTTGCTGTATCCTGATGCGCATGAACTGCAGATGTATCGCGATGAGCAATATCATTATGTAAATTTACGACTTAAAATCAGATAAGATGAGCAAATACCAGTGCCTCATTGTTGACGATGAACCCATTGCGCGCGACATCGTGGAAAGTTATTGCAGTCACCTGGAACACCTGCATATCGTCAGATCCTGCGGAGATGCACTGCAGGCCCGCTCTGTTTTACAGACGCAGCAGGTAGATATCTTATTGCTCGACATCAATATGCCGGTCATTGACGGCATTTCTTTTGCCAAAACCCTGAAAGGAAAGGCAGAGGTTATATTCACGACGGCCTATAAAGAATTTGCTGCAGACGCATTTGATCTGAATGCCTGTGACTATTTGCTGAAACCATTTTCTTTTGACCGCTTTATCATTGCTATTGACAAGGCGGCAGACCGGCTGCAGAAGAAGCCTGTGGCGCCGCAGTCTTCACCCAAATGGAACGAAAGCAGGCCGGCAGCCGATTATATCTTCCTGAAAGCTAACGGTAAAGTTTATAAGATCATGCACGCTGAACTCTTGTACGCCGAGGCCCAAGGGAACTACACGAAGATTGTGACCACCAATGGCACCATTGGACCGAAAATGCCGTTTTCTGCCTTGGAAGAACTATTGCCAGCCTCCCGTTTTCTTCGTGTCCACCGTTCATTTCTGGTCAATAAATCCATGATCAGCCATATTGAAGGCAACCGCATTTTTATCAACCAAATCGAGGTCCCTATCGGAAGCAATTACAGAGAGGCGATGCTCAAGGAACTCGGTTTGTAATTTATTATTTGGATGACAGCATACAAAATTGCGAGGACAGCATACAAAAAGGTTTCCCAACTAGTTGCTAAGGCTAATCACCGGCTTGCCGTTAACGCAGTTTATGCCTTCTACTTTTACCTCAGAACGAACATAGTCAACCGGGCCTTGCGCTTCAAGAATTCTGAATTTTAAACGGTTATAAAGGGCAACTTTTTTCTTGAACGCGGAATAATCCTGTGTTCTTAAATATGGGATAAATTGCAGGTCCATGATCCTGTCTTTTATTAAGGCGGTAGGCATCCAGTTTGATCCGTTGGTACAGGTCTGGGC
>CBFGNP010000720.1:0-2697 GCA_965650095.1 uncultured Pedobacter sp.
TTATTGATTTCGAATGCTGCTGGTTTACAATTCCAGCAGTTTAAGTTTACTTACTATTGGAAGATGCGTAGATGCCTGTGATGGTATTACACTAGTATCACTGATCTGTATGGTGCTTTTTGCAAAAATATAATCTACTCTTTTCGCTGGCAGATTACTAGGGTATGTAAAAGCCTGCTGACCGGAGAAAGCGTCAGAGAGAATGGTCAGGATTGAATTTACGGCTGGAGTACCTGGTGTATCATTGATATTTCCTGCCAGAACCTTCCAGGTATAATTAGGCGGATTAATGAAACCTACAGCTTCATTCGCCTGTGACAAGCGATCTGCAGCATCAGTTCCAAGATTGGTAACGTACAAGTACATGGGATTACCACTTACATCGATTCTGACTTTGAGTAATCCGTTAAAGTGCGTCCCATAGTCTGTATAGATCCACCTGCCTTGTGTAGATGCAGGTCCAATTGGATACTTACTCAATACGCCGTGACCAAACTGGCGTTCTTTGTTGAAAGATGCTGGAATTGCCGCCTTATAGGTGGTTTTTTGAAACTCATAATACATCTTTAACTGGCTGGCAAGTAAAACCATTTGATCGTCATAATTGCTTCTTACATCATAATTGCGATCGACCTCATTTAAAACAACGATATCCGGATCCGCATTTTTTATCACATCAGCAATGCGTTGCAAATTGTAATTGTTATAAGTTCCTGTCCCCACCCCATGGTTAATATCGTACTGCATCAGCGTCAGCACGGAATAATCAAGTATAACATCTGCTACCAATGGTAAGTGATCGGATACGTGGGTCTGAATATTCGCGACATTGCTAAATTGAACTTGTGAAGAGCCCCAAAAATAATCCAGCCGAAGGGATGGCGCCGTCGACTTAAATGTATACGGTTGCAAACTGGTCCCTGATGGGTCGTTATAAACGGCCGTCATTTGTGCATGCTGAGGATCTGTAGGTATAAAATTCATATCACCTGCAATAATTTTCGGACCAGGTCTTATCCCTGTAAAATCGAGAATTTCCTGTATTTGGGCAGGCTGCTTATCTGTTTCCGTTGCAAGGTGCGTTGAATAAAAATGGAAGCTGTTTCCATTAACGTTGATACGGGTCTCCAGTATCCCGGAGTAATGTGCAACGTCATGAGCTGTATATAGAAGCATTCTTGATGAATCTATCGGAAATTTGCTCAGTACCATATGGCCAAATTCCCGCGGTTTATTTCCTGAAGCAGCTGTAGGAGCTTTCCAGGTTGTTTTCTGAAATTTACCATACCATTGAGTTCCCGTATGGGTCGTCATATAATCCACCAGATATGCCGGTTCATCTATATAAGAACTTCTGGCATCGTAATTTTTATCCACCTCATTGAGAGAAATTACTTCTGCCCCGGAAGCTAAAATGACTGCTGCAGTGCGTTCGATGTCGAATGAATTATATTCCAGTACACCGGATCCGTAATGAATATTGTAGGTCATAATTTTAATGCCATTGGAGAGCGCGAGCGGTTCTATAATTTGTTCACTTGCCTCCAGCACTTCCATAGAGATCAATTCACTCCTTTTGCAGGCACTAAAAATACAGAGTATTAAAATTATCGGCAGGCAGGCACTATAAAGTCTTGTTTTCATCATTCCTTTTCTAAGTTTTGCTATAATTTAATGGTGGTCAATCATGGATCTAAAGGATCATTTGTGTTGGCTTGAAATGCTATCTTTAAGGGCATTATAGTGGTTTCTTCTTCGCTCAACTTTTTAACACCATAATAAGGCACGTAGCCGAGCTCCCTTATACAACGTTGCTCCAGATTGACGATCATTTTGGTCTGGCTGGGGTCGGTTACCGTCAGCAGCGGTTTTTCGTCAGGCAGGCCAAAGCGATAAATCAGTCTAACTGCATTCCTGATATTTGTTGTCGTATGACGGGCATGAGGTTCCACAATAATAACGTCTGAAGGGATTCCGAGCTTTTCAACCATATACTTTTTCATTTCTACACCTTCGCTATAAGGTGTTTTTAAAGGGTATACGTGCCCGCCAGAAACAATGATAATCGGTGCAAGTCCATTTCTATATCGCGCCAGGGCCATTTTGCATCTTGCTATGGACCGATGGTCAATATTGATCCCTGGCACTTCCGGTCCAAAACCAGGAACAAGCATGGCGCTGTATTTGTATTTTGACCAATCAATATTTTTTATATGATCCATCACTTCTTGGTTTAATCCCCCGGTTAAAGGTTCATATCTTGCAGCTTCATCCCTTTGATTTATTGCCAAAATCTTCAAGGCTGTCTGCAGAGATAACCTGTAAAATACCCCGTCCGAAGGTTGATCAAGGTTTTTTCTGATCATTTGAAAATTGCTATATACCAGGTTCAGGAATTGCGGATCATTAGCTTTGAAGCTAATGGAGTCTATCATGGCATAATGAGGTTTTTGACCTGCTAAATAAACATTGATGATTCTGTTGAGACCACTGGCAACATCTGCCCATGCTTTTTTGATGAGTACCGAATCCGCGAATTTCTGGTAATTGACATAATAGGGTTCCGATTTTAAACTTTTAATCAGCCGGCCAGAAAATTTATTATTGTTATTCATCCAAACCAGTCGTTCTCCTATTTTCAGGATTTCGTCGCTGGTCCACTTTAACTGTTCACTAATGCATGTGACTTCCTTGCAG
>CBFGNP010000721.1:0-2697 GCA_965650095.1 uncultured Pedobacter sp.
ATATCTACTGTTGCACTAAGGCCATAACCTTTATGACTGCCATGATCTTTATCACTGCCTAAAGGCAATAGCGATCCGCCTTCCTTGAGCTGGTGCGGATTTACGGATGCTTTGCCATCCTTATCCTGAACCCAGCCTTCCGGTACTGCTTGATTTGACCGCTGTGCAATCTCCAATTTTCCGTTTGCTGCAGCTGCGGTTGCCATATCAACGACCACCGGAGGATATTTTCCGGCTGGGAAAGCATAACACATCGGGTTAGTGCCCAGTAACCTTTCACTGGCATAGGTAGGCGCCACCAGCGGACTCGCGTTGGTCATGCTGATACCAATCATTTCCTGTTCAACTGCCATTAAGGCGTGATATCCTGCAATGCCAAAATGGTTTGAATTTCTTACCGATACCCAGCCACTACCATAGGTCTGCGCCTTTTCTATCGCAATCTTCATGGCAAAAGGAGCCACCACCAGGCCCAGGCCGCCATCACCATCAACCGTAGCCGTGGTGGCAGTTTCATGAACTATTTTAACAACAGGAAGGGCATTGATGCGTTTCTTTTCCCATAACCTCACATACCCGCTTAAGCGCGCTACACCATGAGAATCTATACCTCTCAAATCGGAACGCAATAGTACATCAGCGGCAAGTTTCGCATCTGTTTCGGGACAGCCCATTTTTAAAAATACATTCTCGGTAAACTGGCGCAGGTGACTTTCGGTGAAGGTGTAGAATTTCATTATAATCAGGCAAATAAGATGGTAAATTGGTGATCCAAAGGTTTGAAGGAGTTGATCAATGATTCAATGAAATCATCGCCATACAATACAAACATTGGCGCAATATTTAATACCCTTTCCTGCAATACCCCCGTAGGAAAAAGCTTTTCTTTTAGGTGCTCAATCTGAGCCAGCGAAGTCTTGTGTTTACGCTTCTCGGCCCTCAGCATTTTTTTCTCTAAACTGGTGATCAGTTTCAATGCTTTGGTTTTCGCGGCATCGGCAGATTGCGACAGGGTTTTGTCGATTTTATAAGCATTCAGCTTAATCTGATCGAAGACGGCACTTATTGCACGTTCTTCGTCATTTAAAGATAATTGTAAATTCACATGTGCCCGCACCCATTCGTTTTTAAGCGCCTCTGTATCCGCGAAAAGACTTTTATGGCTGATGCCCAACATCTGCATCCTGACTTCACTGCGCTTGTCGATTACCATTGCTGAATTGCGCAACAGCAAGACCGGATAATCAACCTTATAAAAATCGAAATTGGCTTTGAGCTGTAGCCAGTAAGTCACTTCAGCACCACCGCCAATGTAGGCCAGGTTCGGTAAAATAACCTCCTGGTATACCGGGCGCATAACCACATTCGGACTAAATCTTTCAGGAAAATGATTGATCTCCTGTTGCAGCTCATCCTTATCAAAAGAGATCGTTGTGTTCATTACCTTATACAAGCCGTCTTCTTCTACAATGCGCTCCCTTAACTGATCAGTCATATAAAAGAAATTGATTTCCCTGGGATTTACCTGGGGTTTGTGACCTAATTCTTCCAGTTTTGTATTGCTTTCAGTAATATATTTAAAGCTGTTTTGCTCAGTAATGTCCTGATAGATGGTTTTGGAAAATTGTTTTTTAAGGAGAGGATCATCCGCATCAATACATACCAGGCCATACTCGCTAAACAAGGCGTCAACAAGTTCCCGTGTCGCATCGCTTAATCTCGTATTATTGGTATAGGCAGCTTCAACCAATCTGGACAACATGAGCCCGTTCTTACCAATACCCAGATAGCCTTTGTAAGCCGAAAGGGTTTCAAGGATGTCCCTGGTATCCAATCGTCCGGTTGCTCCCGTGGCCTGTTTATTCCAGGTGAGCATTTTCTCTTCAATTTTCACATGATTGATCTCTTCAAAATCATGGTCTTCTGTAGCCATCCAGTAAACAGGCACAAAGTTATAATCGGGAAATGCCTCTTTCAGTTCTTTGGCAAGGTTTATCGCAGTAACAATTTTATAAATAAAATAGAGCGGTCCGGTAAAAATATTTAACTGGTGGCCTGTTGTGATGGTGAATGTCTTGCTGTCAGCCAGTAATTCAATATGCTCGTTAACCAGCTGGGTGGTTCTAACAGCCGCATATTGTCGTTTTAAAGAAGCGGTCAATACTTTTCTATCCGGCTTGTTACTATGGTTTTTAATGGCCTCAGCGAAGCCATTAAGATCTGGCAAATAGTTATAGAAAGACTTTAGTTGATCCTTCCCGCTGATGTAATCCAGTACAAGGGCAGAGAAGGCATTTGTTTCCTGATAAGAGATGTATCTAGCCTGCATTGTCACGAATTTAAGTTAATAAACTATAATTCTTAATTTGCCGCTTTTATTTTACAATCTGTCCATATAGATCAAAGTCTTCCGCGCGATCAATCTTTACCTGCACAAAACTGCCGTTTGCAGCGTAACCTGTGTTGGCGTCGATTAAAACTTCATTGTCCACCTCCGGAGAATCAAATTCCGTACGTCCAATAAAGAAGTCGCCCTCTTTCCTGTCTACCAGGACCTTGTAGGTTTGCCCAACCTTATCCTGGTTAATGTCGAACGAAATTCCCTGCTGAAGCTCCATGATCGCATCTACACGCTCTTGTTTAATTTCATCTGGAACATCATCCACAAGACTGTGTGCATGTGTCTTTTCTTCATGA
>CBFGNP010000722.1:0-2693 GCA_965650095.1 uncultured Pedobacter sp.
CGATTCTTCGGCCGCTTTGTCACTGGAAAAATGAGCAGTGCGGGATGCTTTGGCCAGGCTTTTAAATATGCGGTATTTTACTGCAACTCCAAGGTAGGAAGAGAGCGAGGAAACAATCTCTAATTCAGCCCTACGCTCCCAAATGGTAATGAATAATTGCTGAACAATATCTTCAGCCTCCGAGAAGTTATCGATTTTATTGGCAGCAATGGTAAACAGCTTTTTCCAGTAACGCTTATAGATTTCAGCAAATGCCACATGGTCATCAGACTTTATGAAGTTGATCAGTTCCTGGTCCGTGAAGCCGTTATAACCTGCCATAATGGATTTTGAAACTGCAAAATATAGATTTTTCTTCTGTTAAGCAATTTGTGTCCTGGCGAACTGTTATCTTGTTTTCGGTTTCTGCCCACAGTTGTGCCCCTGAACAGCCCGTCCACGATTATATTGTAAATTTGCTAAGGATAAAGAATTTGAAAAACGTTATCACAATTTGCAACAGTGCTACCTGTGTACTCCATGATCTGATGTTCGACGCTTCCCTTAATCACATGTAAGAATTTCGGTAGCTGGATTTTCGGTTACTTCGACCTATAAGTCTCAGCTAATTTTAATGCCTGGTAAGCATTCACAATTCCTCCACTGACGCATAGCTCTTTAAAACTAAGCCTTTCACTCTCACCTCTTTCATTTTCCGTCCTCACTTTCTGTTCAACTTTGGTTACAGATTTCATGATGATATCCCTTACTTCGTTTGGCTTAAGATCAGGATAGTAACTTAAAATTAAAGCTGCTAAGCCCGAAACAACAGGCGCCGCCATACTTGTCCCATCAAATTCTTCGTATTTAGACCCCGGAACTGTTGAATTGATCATAAATCCTGGCGCAAATACATCCACCGTATATTTACCATAGTTAGAAAACGAAGCCTTTAAACTTACATCATTTTTATAAGCACTGGCGCCAACTTCAATCCAGTTTGTTGCATGTGGTAAACCGAATTTAGCAGTATCGATTACTGGTTTTAAAGGTACAACCGGCATATTTCGTCCCATACCGTTTCCTTGCATCTGATTCTGATTAGGAATGAATGCGATTGGACGTTCTGGCTTCTTATGGGTCTTTTTATAAGCAGCTGCCTCAGGCCCATCGTAATACTTATTGGGATAATTCTCCTCCATATCATTATTCTGATGTTCGTTACCTGCAGCATGCACCAATAAAACGCCTTTTTGTTCGGCATATTTTACTGCTTCATCTACAACTGATTTATCCCACTTAAAACCTTTCCCAAAACTCATGTTAATCACCCTGGCTCCATTGTCAACCGCGTATCTAATACCATTAGCGACATCTTTGTCCCGCTCATCGCCTTCCGGAACTACCCTTATGCCCATTATCCGAACATGATCTGCAATACCATTTATTCCAATGCTATTCTTTCGATTTGCACCAATAATACCAGACACATGTGATCCGTGCTCAGCATTAGGACCAGCAACATCATTATTGCCATAAATACGCTCCCTGGAGTTAGAATAATCGTCTCCCACAAGTTCTGCCCGTTGATCATATTTGGGATTTAAGTTATAACGCAACATGATGTCATACTGTTTGTAAGCATCCTTCATCTCTTTATGAAACTTTTCCATTGAACCGCTTTCACGGGCACCTTTCCTGATGATCTTTTTACACTGCTCTTCCTCTTCGCTATCTGCCTTATAATTCTCCATGTCTTCCAGTGAAGGAATGGCCTTATGATGAAATTCCGCAACAGAATCCAACATTCTATTAATTATCGCCACGACTGCAAATGTTTGGTGAGCTTCGTCATACTTCTTACCAAATTCAGCGGTTACTTTTGTATAAAGTGCAAACTCTTCCTTTTCTGCGCTATCCAACACAGTTGATTTAATTGTCGATCTGTACTTAGGCTGATATTTTCTAAAAATCCTTACCAACTCCAAATTATCGTAGGCAAGGTTCCCATTCTTTGACCCAATAAAATTCCATCCATGTATATCATCGATATATCCATTCCTGTCGTCATCAATACCGTTGCCAGGAACCTCTTTTTTGTTTGTCCACAAGACATCCTTTAAATCCTCATGAGTAGTTTCAACTCCACCGTCTATCACAGCTACAATTATACTTTCTTTTGGGTTTCTATTCTGCAGCAATTCCTTATAGGCCTTTTCTGTACTTATACCGAAGTAACCGTCCTGCATTAAATCTAAATTGTACCAATTTGCAGGAAGTTTGACATCTTTACTTTGCGAAAAAGCCGTTGTATTAAACAGGATGCAAATTGTAAAATACAATATGTGTTTTAGTTTCATTGCCTGGATTTTTTTATAGATTAACGTAAAATACAATTATACGGTTTTATTAATTGCAGCATAAAAATTTAGCATATTTTAACAATACCAGTGAGCCCTTTTTTCTGGCCTGCCTGCATGTGATTGAGCACTGAGGACTGCGGGCATAGCATTGGCTCCAGTTACCGCTTTTGCAGTATATTTTGATTTGATCAGGATTCATTATTACCAGAATGCTGTCCTTAGTATGTGTATCTAACCACCAGCGCCTAGCCAGGAGAAAAAACTTGTTTTAAACAAGAAAAGCCGATAGTCATTTAGACTACCGGCTTTCTTTAAGATTTGGCACCGACCTACTCTCCCACGTGTTACCGC
>CBFGNP010000723.1:0-2686 GCA_965650095.1 uncultured Pedobacter sp.
TCATTTCCAATAGCAAGGTAATGGGCGAGATCAATGATTTCATTAAAAGCGGTAGAAATGGCGGGCCTGAAAAAAAGGGGATTCTTACCCTCAAGATCAGACCAAGCATCAGAGTTGGTGGTGCATTGGTGAAATATCCCGGCTTTATCACGATAGACAAAGAAGTGAGTAGTAAAATTCTCCTATAAGATCTGTCGTATTTTTGCAGGATTGTTACGGAATTTCCTTGATGTTAAAATCAGAGATTAATGATTTTTGATTAATTTCGGAGCGTCATGGCTGTACATGGTAAATCGGCGTACCCCTATGATCATTTAAAATCTATATATGAAGTTTCGTTTATACCTGCTCTTTTTTAGTGTAATTGTTCCATTTGCTACCAGCGCCCAGAATATGCAGCAGCTAAATGCTGCTGAGATTAAACAAGGTCTCGAGGCCTTAAAGGTTACCGGAAGCGTCCTGTATATTGCCGCACATCCTGATGATGAAAATACCCGTCTGCTCGCTTACCTGGCTAAGGAAAGGAAAGTCAGAACTGGATATTTGTCATTAACCAGGGGAGATGGGGGGCAAAACCTGATCGGCAACGAGCAGGCGGAACTCCTTGGACTCATCCGTACACAGGAGCTGCTGGCAGCACGTAGAACTGATGGCGCAGAACAGTTTTTTACCAGAGCCAATGACTTTGGCTTTTCTAAGAACCCGGAAGAGAGTTTTAAGATCTGGGACAAGGCAAAAATTCTTTCCGATGTCGTATGGGTGATCCGAAAGTTTCAGCCCGATGTGATCATCACACGTTTTCCTGAAGATGCACGTGCCGGTCATGGACACCATTCTGGTTCCGCAATTCTGGCGCATGAAGCTTTCCTTGCGGCTGCCGATCCGAAACAGTTTCCTGAACAGCTGACCTTGGTAAAACCATGGCGGGCCAAAAGAATCGTTTGGAATACCTTTAATTTCGGAGGTAACAACACCACAGCTGACGATCAGTTGAAAATTGACGTTGGCTTGTATAACCCGCTGCTGGGTAAAAGTTATGGCGAAATAGCCGCCGAAAGTCGGTCCAACCACAGGAGTCAGGGCTTTGGCACAGCAAGGCAGCGCGGCTCATCCACAGAGTTTTTTACGCCTGTAGCGGGAGATAAGGCCGAAAATGATCTTTTTGAAGGTGTTGATCTCACGCTAAACAGAATACCCGGCAGTAATGCGGTGCGGGAATTGCTGACCGTTATAAATGCAGAATATAATGCAGCTGATCCTTCAGCATCCCTGACTAAATTGTTAAAATTAAAGCAATTGGTAAAAGGAAAGCCCTTTAAACAGGATCTGCTGGATGATCTGATCCTCGCTTGTGCGGGTATTTGGTTTGAAAGTACTGCTTCAAGTGCTTCTTATGCCTTAAACCAGCCGGTAAGTGTAAAAGTACAGGGTATTGCAAGATTAAGAGCAGATTTTCCACTGGCTGTTCAACTGGAAGAAACCAATAGCGGGGTGTCGTTTAATTTAGCCCCGAATAAGCTTGTCACGCAAGACAAAACACTATCAACAGCTCATGTGGGGATAACGCAGCCTTACTGGCTCGAAAAACCGCACCTGCTCGGAAGTTTCGTGGTTGATTCCCTTGATAAAATAGGAATGCCCGAGAATGGCCCGAGTCTTACTGCAGCATTCAAAATTAAAATAGGTGATCAGGTGATAGAAAAGAAACGACCGGTAGTATACAAATATACGGATCAGGTGAAGGGAGAGATCTATCAGCCTTTGGTGATAGCGCCGCCGGTAACTGCTACCCTTTCCGAAAAAGCATTTATTTTTAATGGCAATGAGCCAAAGAATATCACTGTTCAGCTAAAGAGCTTTAAAGACAATGCTCTTGGGGTTTTGGCACCGCAGGTACCTTCAGGATGGAAGGTAAGTCCGCAGAAGTTAGATTTTACACTGGATACAAAAGGCGACGAGCAAACTGTCACCTTCACCGTCACACCCGCAGGAAGTACAACTGCTGGTGATCTGCTGTTAGATGTGGTTGTTGATGGTAAAACCTATCATCAGGGACTGCGTGTAATTAATTATGAACACATCCCCCTGCAAACACTTTTCCCCGCTGCATCAGCCAGGCTTGATAAGATAGATTTAAAATTTGCCGGAAAACGTATCGGCTATATTGAAGGTGCAGGAGATCTGGTGCCGGAATCCTTAAAACAGATCGGTTACGAAGTGATAAATCTGACCGCCCGCCAGGTGATCAGTTCAGACCTGTCTGCCTTCGATGCTATAGTTACCGGGGTTCGCTTGTATAACCTGAACGGTCAGATCAAAAGTATGCAGCCGAAGCTGATGAAATATGTAGAAAATGGAGGCACCTTGTTGGTTCAATATAATGTAAACTCACCTTTAAGGATTGAAAATCTTGGTCCTTATCCGTTTAGGGTGTCGCGCGACAGGGTTACAGAGGAAGATGCAAAAGTAACTGTCCTTGCCCCTGAACATCCTGTATTCAATTACCCGAATAAAATTACGGCAAAGGATTTTGATGGCTGGATACAGGAACGGGGATTATATTTTGTTTCGGATGCCGATCAGAGATATAAACAGCTGTTGAGCATGAACGACAAAGGAGAAAATGTTAAGACCGGGTCACTGATTGTGGCGGACTATGGCAAAGGCAGGTATGTATATACAGGTA
>CBFGNP010000724.1:0-2684 GCA_965650095.1 uncultured Pedobacter sp.
GTTTCGCGGTGGTACAATGTGGAGGTGGAGTACTCGGGGGAGATGCCAACGGTTGGTTTCAATGCCCGCATTACCAAGTATAGCAGTATTAAAGATGTTTTGGGAACGCTCGAAAAAACAAAGGCCGTTCACTTTAAAATAGAAGGGAGGAAAGTTATCGTAAGCAAGTAATTACTTATGGGCGATTAATGCCAAATCCCGAGTGGAATCGGGATCTGGGGTCGTTTGGCCATGTATCATTAAAAAATCAACTGAATCGCAGTAGCCTGATGTTTTCGAGGCAATGGCTTGCTGCTTAACCAAACTATGTACTAATGTATAAAAAATATTTTAATAAACTGGATGTGCCGGAAGGTTATGTCCATCAAATTCTATTGATTATGAAACTGATTGCTATCATCTTAATCATAGGCATCATGCAAGTAAGTGCATCTACCTTCGCGCAGCGGATCACGCTGTCCGAGAAAAATGTGGCGCTGAGTAAGGTTTTTGACCGGATTTCTGATCAGTGTGGGTATAACTTTGTGTTTACCAGTGATTTGTTGAAGGGAACTAAGCCGGTCACCATTAATGTGAAGAATACGGAATTGGATAAGGTGCTGGAGCAAATTTTTGCAGATCAGCCGGTGTCGTTTTCAATTGAAGATAAGACGGTTTTGATTAAAGAGAAAGTGTCTTCCTTTCCTGATCAGGTTACTGGCACTCTTGCTACAATCGATGTACGTGGCCGTGTGCTTGATGAAAATAACGCGCCTCTGGTGGGCGCGACTGTAAAGATTAAAGGGACTAATAATAGTACAGTTACAAATACCAATGGCGAGTTTAGCTTACAAAATGTAAATGCAAAAGATATTTTGATAATTTCATTCATTGGATATGACACTAAAGAAATCAAAGCATCTGAAAACCTCAAATCTATATCTTTAATTTCAAGTACAGACAAACTTCAGGAGGTAGAAATTAATGCCGGTTATTATAGGGTAACTGATAGGGAACGCACTGGTAGTATTTCGAGGATTACTAGTAAGGATATTGATAAGCAGCCGGTTAACAACCCGCTAATGGCCTTGCAAGGAAGAATAAACGGGTTGCAAATTACACAAAACACAGGTGCACCGGGTGGAAGTTTTACAGTCCGTCTTAGGGGACAAAACAGTATTAGTCAAGGAAATGATCCATTTTATATTATTAATGGTGTACCATATAATGCTCTCGGCTTATCGAATACAGCCGGGATAACAGGGAGTCCAAGCCCTCTAGCTAGTATCAACCCTAACGATATAGAAAGTATAGAAGTCCTCAAAGATGCAGATGCGACAGCGATATATGGATCAAGGGGAGCAAATGGGGTCATTTTAATTACGACAAAAAGGGGAAAGTCAGGACAGAACATTGCAACCATCTCTATCAATCAGGGTATTTCCAAGGTCGGTCACATGATGGATTTGATGAACACAGAACAATATTTAACAATGCGTAGAGAAGCAAAGGCTAATGATAATTTACCCATTGCAACCACTGACTATGACATAAACGATATATGGGATCGAAATAAATACACAGATTGGCAGAAAGAGTTGATCGGAAAGGCTGCTCCCTCGACAAACGTCCAAGCTACACTTTCTGGCGGTACAAATAGCATTACCTATTCAATAGGTGGTAATTATTACAGAGAGGCGACTGTTTTTATAGGAGCCAGTTCTTACAAAAGAGCATCGGGAAATTTCAGTCTACAATATATTTCCGATAATAAAAAGCTAACCGTAGCTATGGATGCAAACTATAGCCAAGTTAATAGTAATCTTTTTATTAATGACATTACTCAATTTATATTACTACCTCCAAACTATCCTAATTTATTAGACGATAAGGGGCTAGTTAATTGGCAAAATAACACAGTTTATACAAATCCAATAGCTAGTACAAAACAACCTTATGATGCTAAAACCAACAATCTCATTGCAAATACTTCGCTTAGTTACATTTTGTTGCCCAACTTTAAATTAAAAGCAAATTTTGGGTCAAATATTGGGACTAGGAAAGAATTCAATAGCACCCCATTAACCACATATGCCCCCATCTTTAATTTAGGGCCAACTAATCGCGTATCGAATTTCGCTAACAACTCTTCCGATAACTATACAATAGAGGGGCAGGCAGAATATAGCAGAAAAATCAACAACGGGAAATTAAGTGTGTTGATAGGTACAACGTTTCAGCAGGGAATCCGCGACCTTCAAAAAGTGATGGCCTCCGGCTATAATAACGATGCATTGATGACTAACATTTCATCTGCCTCAACCTTTACAACTGGAGCCACCTACACGCAATACCGCTATACGGCTGTATTCGGTAGGTTGAATTACAGTATTCGAGACAAGTACTTTATAAACGCAACTGGTAGAAGAGATGGTAGCAGCCGCTTCGGTCCAGCCAAGCAATTCGCTGATTTTGGAGCATTGGGCGCGGCATGGATAATCAGTGAAGAAAAGTTCATGAAAGACAATTTACCATTTATCAGTTTTGCAAAACTGCGGGGAAGTTATGGAATTACCGGTAATGACCAGATCCTAGATTATGGATACCTAGAATTGTGGAACAACGAAGCATCTTACCAAGGAACGGCAACGACATCACCGGCTAACATTTCGAATCAAAATTATGCATGGGAGGTAAATAAAAAA
>CBFGNP010000725.1:0-2679 GCA_965650095.1 uncultured Pedobacter sp.
ATAAAACTCGGCGCCGCTTTTTCCCGGTTGTCCGGAGCGCTGCTGCGAAACAAAACCCGCGGCCCGGCCGGCAAGGGTATTCTGAATATTCGGGGTCGGGGTGGTACGGATATCCGCTGCCGAGATGGTGCTGATGGCGCCTGTATTGGTGATCTTCTTGGTCGTTCCAAAACCGATCACCACAACCTCATCCAGCCCTTTTGTATCTTCTTTCAGTGTGATGCTGACCGTAGTTTTACCGCTCACATTGATTTCCTGCTTCAGGTAACCAATGGCGGTAACCAGTAAAACATTTGACTTTCCTTTCAGCGTAAGGCGAAACTCGCCATGCTCATTGGTACTGGTGCCATTACCCTTTCCATCTTTTTCCTGTATACTCACCCCGGGCAGGCCACCTGCATTGTCTTTAACCGTACCACGAATTGTTGTTTGCGCAATAGCCACGAAGGGCAGCAAACAGCAGTTAAGCAGGATGATCATTCGTATTAATTTCTTCATAATCTTATATCATTTAAGTTTTAACAAGCTCGCTGGCGCTTATTATTGATATCCTTCGTTTTGTGTTAGGTTTGGGTTTTTAGCAATCTCACTATACGGGATGGCATATCTGTACATCTTTGGCGCAAAAAACTGGAATGGGATATTCAATTCCTCCACCTGATAATTTAGCTGACTGCCAGTACCGGTAATGCGAATGCCGTGTAAAGGTTTGTTGTAAACATTTTCAGCAATTTTCCAGCGTCTTAAATCCCAGAACCGTTGTTCTTCAAATGCCAGTTCCACCCTGCGGTCGTTACGGATAACATCCCTCATCTGAGCTGTGCTCAACCCGTCGGCAAGGCCATAGGTATTGGGTGCAGTACCTTCGGTAATACCTGCCCTGGCCCTGATCTGTCTTAAATACAGGTAGACTGAATCGGCTCCTGTTCCCGGCCCATCAACTTCATTCTTTGCTTCTGCAAAGAGCAGCAATACATCTGCATACCTGAATATGGGAAAATTGTGAGTCTGATTCGCATACGCTGTTGCAGTAGAAAAATCGGCCATAAATTTACGCATGTAGTAGCCGGTCTTGGTTTGCACTGCAGACCCGCCCGGACGGTCACGCCCTCCGTTGAAGGTTTCTACCGGGCGACCTAACCAGCCTGAGCCATTATGAAAAACGGTGAGGTCAAGGCGCAGATCCCTGTTGGCGTAAGGATTGTTTGCATCATAACCTGTTGGATTGGAAGCGGATTTCAGGTCTTCAGTGATGGGCAGTCCCTTTCTGGTAGGGAAAGCATCTACGAGGTCCTGTGTTGGACTGGTGCGCCCGCGGCTGGTCGTACTTCCATTTACATAGCCTACCGGCGCATTATTGGTTTCTACATCAAATGTTAAGGCCCTTTGATAAGCAAGGATCACTTCATTATTTTTTCGTACCAGGAATACATTGGCAAAAGAGGGTTCCAGACTATATACGCCTGTTCGGATGACATCGGCCAATGCATTTTTTGCCTTCCTCCATCTGCCCAGGTCATTGGCAGGATTATTCAGCGGGCTGGCAGCCAGTACCAATGCCTTAGCTTTTAAAGTTAAAGCAATTGATTTTGTGATCCTGCCATAATCTCCTGAAGGAATAGGGTCAGGTCTTAAATCATCGGCTATTGCATCACATTCACTTACAATATAGTTTACACATTCATCAAAAGAATTACGGGGAAGCCTTAGGTCATCATCAATTGTTAACACGCGGTCGCCCAGTAAAGGCACCCCGCCGTAGCGTTTGACCAGCTCATAGTAAAACATAGCCCTTAAAAAACGGTTCTCCGCTTTCCAGTACTGTCCCTGTATAAATATAGCGGGATCTGACTTTTTCAAATTTACCTTTGGAAAATTTGCGACAAACAGATTGCACTTCCTGATACTGCTATAGTTGGCTGACCAGGAGTCATCCCCATTATTGATGGGCGAGTAACCACCATTGGTAAACCTTGCAATTGCCGTGTTGTCAGCTGAGGGTACCGCGTCATCTGTTGCGGCATCCAGCAGGTCGTACTGACCAGTAGTTGTACCAATCCGGTTATAGCCATTGGGCAGATCTCCGTATATATTGTTTAGAAAATAACTCGCATTTGTACCCAGAGAATCTTTAGAATCCCATAGGTATTCTTCCGTGATTTTCTCTAAGGGCCTGTCTTCCAGTTTCTGGCAAGCTGAAAAGGCAAGTGCCATTGAAATGAGGCTAAACAATGAATATTTATAGTTTATCATGTTCCTGGAGTTTTTATAATTTAACATTCACACCTATATTAAACGTTCTTCGCAGTGGAAAAACAGAGTTATTGCTTTCCGGATCAATATGATCAAGGCTATCAAATGAATACACATTAAATGCATTGGCAAAAATCCGGATGCCCTGTAACTTTATCTTACTTGTAAATCTGTTGGAGATGGTGTAACCCAGGTCAACATTTTGAAGTCTCAGGTAGTCAGCAGAACGCACCCAGAAAGTGGAAGTCGCCTCATTATTTGTATTGGTACCTATAGATAATCTCGGATAGGTTGCATTAGCCGCATTAGCCGGTGTCCAGCGATTTAAATGTTGTTCGAAAGCCTGGCCATTTCCACTATCCTGAAATGCAAATTCCTGTGCACCCGATACTACTACCTCTCTATTGGCCACGCCCTGAAGGGAAA
>CBFGNP010000726.1:0-2674 GCA_965650095.1 uncultured Pedobacter sp.
ACCCCGCCTTTTTTACACGCCGCAGTCATTAAGACCATAAAGATTGCGGCTAAAAATATTTTTATTTTCATCATCTTAACTATTAAAATCCAACCTGCAGACCTAGATTAATTACTTTTTGTACCGGGTAAGTTCCTGCACTGCCATTAATGGCAATTTCCGGATCCTGCGCATACAGGTCGAAATTTGCCCATGTATAGAGGTCATAACCACTTACATAAAGCCTGGCCGAACTTATTTTTACAGGAGTTAGCCATTTTTTAGGCAGCATATAACCGATATCGACTGACTTTAACCTGATATAATGTGCATCAACCAGCCAGAATGAAGATTTATTGGACGGACTGCTTGGTCCGGCCAGATCGTTACTTAACCGTGGAAATGTTGCAGTGCTTGCTGTTTCTGGTGTCCAGCGGTCAAGGGCAGACTTTTGAAGGTTACCCTGAAAAGGGATGATACCAGCATTGGCAATGCGGTAGCTGTAATCAAAACTACCCTGAAAAAGAACATTCAGGCTGAGGCCCTTATATGAAAATCCGAATGAAGTTCCCAATATGGTTTGCGGAAGGTTCGGCTTACCAATGGCCCTGAAATCTTCCTGATCAATTGCCCCATCGTTGTTTATGTCTTCATATTTAAGGTCACCAGGTTTGGCATTTGCCAGATGTGCGTAGTTAGCTACTTCTTCCTCAGTCTGGAAGAAACCCAGAACATTATATCCAAATTCCTGGTTTATTGGTAATCCTGTTTTTGCCAGGTAAGCAAACCTTGGAGCGGCCTCGCCCTGATAAATGACTTTATTTTTAGCCCTGGAGAAAGTAAAGTTGACAGAATAGTTGAGCTCACCCGCTTTATTGCGGTAGCCCAGTTGCCCGTCAAAACCTTTATTTTCGGTAATGGCCGAATTGGTTTTTGGCAGCGTAACCCCAAGGATATTCAATACATCCTCTTTAGTCCATAACTGATCGTAGCGGTAATCGTAAAAATAATCAATGGTCAGGTTGAGTTTCCCGCCAAACAGCTGTGCATCTAAACCAATGTCTGTTTTTTTAGATTTCTCCCAGGTAATGTCATAGTTTCCTAAACTGCCTTCCTCGATACTGCTGGCGGTATTGGAAGTTTCCCCGAAGTTATAATTCGGGCCATCCTTATAAAACTGTTCCGTGACGTAAATATTACCGCCTGTGATATCAGACCCGGTCATACCCCATGAGCCCCTGAGTTTCAACAGGTCCAGAAATTTAAAGTTGTTTTTGATAAAGGATTCTTCAGCAATGTTCCAGCCTGCGGATATGGCAGGAAAAAAGCCTTTCTTTTTACGGCCGACAAACTGGCTGGTACCGTTATATGCACCGCTAAAATCGATTAAGTAACGTTGTTTGTAATCATACCCCGCTCTGAAGGTTAAACCATCAGAAGTAACCGGCCTGTATTCCTGTAACAGCTCTACATCGTTATCTCCATTGTAACTACCCTTGGTCGCATCATTGATATTGTACAGGACCAGGCCGTTCACATTGTGATTTCCGAAGGACCGCGCGTAATTTAGTTTAGCCAGTGAATTCAGCGTTTTATAGGTGATGGTGTTTTCATCAGAACTGTTCCTTGTTAAAGGCTCTACACGGTATAAATTATTGCTGTGGATGGTATAGCTATTGTTTTCCGGATTATAATAAAATGCCGGGATATTATTGCGGTACAAACCTCTGTCGTAGGTCACATCACCGGAATAGGCAATCCGTCCCTGTACCGACAAACCTGGTGTAATGAAATCAAGTTTATGATCGGCGCTGACCAGCACATTGAATTCATTTCTATAGGTTTTATCGTAGCCTTGCAAAGCCAAACGGCCAATTAAGCTGGTTTCATAAAAAGATGAACGCGATCGGAACGCCCATGGATAACTGCCATCGGGATTAAGCAAAGGCTCTGCATATGGTGGAAGGCGCTGAAAACTGTATACCGTACTTAAAGGTGCAGTGGCAATGTGCGGTTCTGTAATGTTGCCAATACGGCCGGTTACGTCCAGACGCAAAGCCAGGTCTTTGGTAGCCTGCATATCCAGATTGGAACGGAAAGTATAGCGCTGGTAAGCATAGTTGTTATCTGGCGCCTCAAAGGTACCTTTACTGAAGTTTCTCAGCATACCATCCTGGTACACCTGTCCGGCTGATACGAAGTATTTTACTTTCTCGCTTCCGCCGGAGATATCTATGTTGTTGCGGACCTGATAGGCGTTGTCCCTGAAAACCGCATTGTACCAGTCTACATCAGGATGGCCATAAGGGTCGTCTTTCAGTCGCCAGTGTTCCAGGTCCTGGTCAGTAAATTCAGTTGGCGTACCGTTATTGTCGTTTCTGATCGCTTCATTTTTTAAAGAAGCTACCGTATATGCGTCCAGAAAATTGGGTTTGTTTACGGCAGACTGCCAGCCCGATTCCGTATTGAAGTTTACTTTTGGCTTGCCTGTTTTACCTCTTCTGGTGGTAATGACCAATACCCCGTTAGCCCCTTTGATCCCGTAAACGGCAGTAGTAGACGCATCTTTTAAAATGGTAAAACTTTCAATCTCATTGGCATCTAGTTGCCCCACCTGGTCGTAGGTATATTCCACATCATCTACGATGATCAATGGCTTTTGCGACTCGCCGGAAAGCGAATTGACCCCACGGAT
>CBFGNP010000727.1:0-2663 GCA_965650095.1 uncultured Pedobacter sp.
CTGCGTCTCTTTTCAAACGGGCCATTCATTTAATTTTCATGAACTTGACGCGGCATCAAACAACTCTGTTGATGACATCAGAAGTCTGATAGAGCAGGTACGCATACCGCCACAGGCCGGAAAATATAAGATCTACATCATTGATGAGGTGCACATGCTTTCTGCAAATGCATTCAATGCGTTCTTAAAAACGCTGGAAGAACCTCCTTCTTATGCAATTTTTATATTAGCCACTACGGAAAAACATAAAATTCTGCCAACGATACTGTCGCGCTGCCAGATCTTTGATTTCAACAGGATCCAGGTAGAGGATATTTCAGGCCATTTAAATAAAATTGCACAGCGCGAAAACATTGCAGTAGAAGCTGATGGGCTTCATATCATCGCTCAGAAAGCCGATGGCGGACTAAGGGATGCCCTTTCCATGTTCGATCAGATTGTAAGTTATACCAACAAAAATCTAACTTATAAGTCGGTAATTGATAACCTGAACATCCTGGATTATGATTACTATTTCAAACTTACCCAGTATCTTACGACCGCCGATGTGAGTAGTTCACTCGTCTTATTTGACGAAATACTGAACAACGGCTTTGATGGTAACAATTTTATTAACGGATTGGCCAGTCACCTGCGCAATCTTCTGGTGGCCAAAGACCCACAAACCACTAAACTTTTAGAGGTTAGCGAAAACATCAAACAGAAGTACATCAGTCAAAGCCAGCAAACGCCCGTATCTTTTATACTTACTGCTTTAAATCTAGCCAATCAGTGCGATCTTAACTACAAGAACAGCAAGAATCAACGGCTTCAGGTAGAGATGGCCTTAATCAAGATGTGCCACATTCCATCGGTACTTCAACTCGCCAGCCAACCGCTAAGCAACGCAACTGACACAGATCAGATTAAAAAAAAAACTAATGTAAGTTCTGTTGCTGTGCCATCAGCAGCTAACCCGCCAGCGCAAACCCCTGCTTTAAGCCCCCCGCCTGTTCTAACTGAAACGAAGATAGCAGATACAAAACCAACAATAAGCCCAGCTGCCGGTATTCCGCTCCCTAAAAAGACAGCAGCACCTTCAACCAAAATTGCGCTGAAACCCCTTTCATCTGCGGAGCAAAATAAAGCCGCAATTATGATCCCTTCCTTAAAAGGAATAGAAAATAAAGGAGAAGAAAATGGAGATGAGCCGAAGTACATCACAGGAAGTGACCGTGAACCGTTTACGCTTGAGCAGCTGATCTTTTATTGGAACCAATATACCAACGCAGTAAAAGAAGCCAACCGAATTAATGTGTATACGCTAATGAGTACTTCGCCCCCTTTGTTAGAGGGCCAGGAAGAGATTGTCGTGCCTGTGGAGCATAAACTTCAGGAAGACCTGTTGCAGGAGGAAATGATAGAACTGCTAAATTTTTTAAGACCGAGGCTTAAGAACTTCAGTATCTATATTAAAACCCGGCAAGTGGTTAAAGAAGTGGTAAACAGGCTGTATACCAGCACAGAAAAGTACCAGTACCTGGTAGAAAAAAACCCTAAACTGGAAGAAATGCGCAGAAGGTTTAACCTAGACGTAAATCCTTAAAGTTATTTACCGGGTTTGTTATTAACCGGATATCCCTCTTCATCCAGGTCATCACGGTCGTCTTCAGGCGTACGTGCCAGGATTTCATCCTCGGGACTTAGCTCAACACTTTCACCATTATCGATCCGCATACCAGCCCCATCAAGCCTTTCATTCAATTCTTTTTCTGCGTTGTACTCCGACCCGATAAATGGGTTTGATTCGTCGTAAGTAGAACTGAAATCCTCACCATTAGGCGCAGAGGTATCATAAGGCAAGGGATGATCATAATCCTTGTCTTTCCCCCTTACATCGTATTCAAAGCTGTTCTTTTCCTGATCATATGATAAGTCGCCAAAATCCCTGGTTTCGCCCAGGTCTGCAGGATGAATCTTATCTTTTGCTTTGTTAACATCCTGGTCATCATTTTTGCCCGTTGCCATAATTGTAAGTTTATATACACATAAACGTTGAGGAAAATCAAATGTTTTGTTTTTTTAAAGAAGACAGGCTTTGCCACGGACGCAACATGCACATTAAATTAAAAGCCCGTTTGCGCTGCAAACGGGCTTTCCTATGTTAAATAAAGCTAATATTATAAGCTTGCCAGGGCAGTATTTAATGTTTCACTCGGACGCATTGCTGCAGCCGCCAGATCATCGTTAGGATTGTAATAACCACCGATCTGCTGCGGCTTACCTTGCGCACCGATTAGCTCATCATTTATCTTTGCTTCGTTCTCTGTAAGTGTCTTTGCTAAAGGTATAAATCGTGCCTGCAGACCTGCATCTTTGGTTTGTGCAGCCAAAGCTTCAGCCCAATATAAAGCCAGGTAGAAGTGTGAACCACGGTTATCGATCTGTCCGACTTTACGGGCGGGCGATTTATCATTAGCCAGGAATTTCTCCGTAGCTGCTTCCAGCGTTTCAGCCAAAACCAATGCCTTTGCATTAGTCTGCGTTTGTCCAAGGTGCTCCAGGGAAACTGCCAAAGCCAAAAATTCACCCAGTGAATCCCAACGCAGATAACCTTCCTTTATAAACTGCTCAATGTGTTTTGGAGCAGAACCGCCGGCACCGGTTTCAAATAGGCCACCACC
>CBFGNP010000728.1:0-2662 GCA_965650095.1 uncultured Pedobacter sp.
GGTTCTACCGTGTATGCAGGCGGCGTGTTTACCACAATCGGAGGAGTGATAGACCCCGGTTTTGCGGCGCTGCCGTCTTTACATTGCCGCTTCACTTTGTTTCTTTTACAGCTACTGCACAGGGTACTGTTACCACCAAAGTGATTTGCAACTGGACAACCGCTGAAGAGCAAAATACGGCGCATTTTATTGTTGAAAGAAGTGCAGATGGAACAGGCTTCTCAGGAATCGGTATGGTGGCTGCCGCCGGTAATTCATCAACGGATCAATATTATTCATTTACCGATAACGATCCACTGGCAACAACAAGCTGGTACCGCTTAAAGCAGGTTGACCGGGATGGAATTGCCACTTATTCAAAGATCGTAACTGTTTTTGCTGTAGCCAGTGCCGCTACCATCCGTCTGTTGCCTAATCCTGTACAGCAGGATGCAACGCTGATGATTAACCTTGCGGAAAAAGATCATGTGCGTTATACCATTTTTGATCAAAGCGGAAGAAGAGTCGCGGCATCTTTCCTTTACCTCGATAAAGGGAACAACAGCATCAGCCTGTCCTTGCAACCGCTGGCAAAAGGGATCTATACTATACAGGTTAAAGGAACAAAAACGAACACCCTGTTACAATTTGTAAAGCGATAGAAAATTGGTACAGATAAAAAGTATATTGCCTTTTGCAATTACTTATACGATTACAACAATGACTTAATCTTATATAAAAGTCTCAAATCCTCTCTTAACTGGGTTTGAAAACTTTCCAGGGCGGTTCACAAAAGAAGCTTCACAGAAATGTGGAGCTTCTTTTATGACGAGACAATTGATACTTCGACTGTGGCTAACTATGCCTCGTCCTAAAAAAACTATACACTTTAAAATTAAAATGTATGGTAGAAAAGGACCAGGAACAACAATTAATTGGGCGTTATAGCGCCACGGGCTTTTATGACAAACGATTTATATCCCAAATTTTAGAAGAAATTGAAAAGGGGGTACCCCGACAACTTGTATGTAAGCAGTATAATCTCAATCCAAGAACTTTAAGAAGATGGGTGGAACTTGCAAGAGAAGATACTTCCAGCACTGGCCTTGACAAACCAGCTACTATTCAGTTTAAAAGAACTGTTGTACGTGCTGTTGAGAGTGGAAGTTTGAGTATTAAAGAAGCTCAACGCACTTATGGCATAGGGGCTCCTCAAACGATCAAAAACTGGATTGAGCAATTAAAGCAGGAAAATGACGATCTTGCCATGGTTTACGACAGCGAAATGAAGAAAAAGAAAGCATCCAGGGATAGTTCTACAAATGACAATCAAGATATCAAAGGCTTACAACGGGCTCTAGAAGAAGCGCAGCTAAAAATAGCAGCCCTCAATACCCTCATTGATGTGGCAGAAGACCAGCTTAAAATCAATATCAGAAAAAAGCCTGGCGCCAAACAGTCCAACGATTAAAACAAGATTTTCCTAAAGCAGGAATAGGAAAGTTATGTCAACTGTTTGGCAAAACCCGTCATGCCTTCTATGACCACGGGTGGCGTGCCAGCCAACAAGGTCTGCAAGAGGATATCATTCTGCATTATATACATCAACAAAGAAAATTAGTACCAAACTTGGGAACCCGTAAGCTGCACCTCAATATTGCACCGCTATTGCAGGAACATGGAATACAAATTGGCAGGGATTATCTTTTTGATTTACTACAACGCCACAAGCTACTCATACGGCGTCGTAAAAGAAAAGTGATCACCACTGATTCCCGTCACTGGATGCGCAAATACAGTAATCTTACCATTGACCGTCGTTTTGAGCGACCAGAACAGTTATGGGTGAGTGACATTACCTATATCCGCATGGGTAATCAGTGGGGATATCTGAGCCTCATCACAGACGCTTACTCACGAAAGATCATGGGATATTGCCTGCGTATGGACCTGTCTGCACAGGGATGCATCGACGCATTACAAATGGCTCTTGCCAGCCGACTCTACCCTAAACGGCCGCTTATCCATCATTCTGACCGCGGCTCACAATACTGTTCCGCTGATTATGTGCGTATACTAAAGGAAAATGAGATAGCCATTAGTATGACAGAAAACGGTGATCCTTACGAAAATGCCTTAGCTGAACGGGTTAATGGAATTCTTAAAACGGAGTTTAATCTTTATAGTTCATCGGGTGGTTTTGAACAGACCTGTGAGCTGGTTAAAAACAGCATAATAGCCTATAACGAGCATAGGCCTCATAGTAGCTGTGATATGTTAACTCCAGCACAAGCCCATCTGAGACAGGGTGTTTTAAACAAAAGATGGAAGCAATACCCTAAAAAACGAGTTGACAGCAATCAGTCCGAAAATATAATGCAGAACTTACAGCCTGTTGATGACAGGTAGCAACCAGTAAAAAGGGGCGGGATGGCTCCTCCTTTAAGCCAAATCCCGTCCCTTTTTACGGATTAATAAACGCAATCCCTTATTTTTGAAAACTCAACCTGTAAAGTAACTTTAGGATTAGCACTTGCCTACGTATAGCTTCTTCAGGACTATCAATTGCTTGTGTATAGTTACTTCAGGATTTTTTCTTCACCTGTATAGTTATATTAGGACGAGACACTTTACCCGGACATAACAGGGACTTTATCCCTGTCAGGTCCCTGTGAGGTCCCTG
>CBFGNP010000729.1:0-2661 GCA_965650095.1 uncultured Pedobacter sp.
CATTTCATAACTTGACAGCAGCCCATTTTCGCCCTGATCAATGACGGCCTTACAGGCATCGACGGCTATTTTATACAGCTCCTTGATGCGGGCCGGATCTGGACGCTGGGCAATTTTTACCGAACCGGCAGCATAGGTATTCAGGTCCCAGCGCAGCGAGTACCCCGCAGCGTACAGCGCTACACGCGCCAACATCCCGTAAGCAGCATTTTTAGTAAAACGCTCGGGTGTGCTGACCATGCCTGCACTTTTCCATGGGAGTAACTGTACCGCTTTTTGCAGGTCGGCCACACATCCGTCATAAATGACGTCGCGGCTTACCCTTGAAGAGGTAAAAATACCCGATTCGGCAACCGGAGTAGTGGAATAAGGTACATCACCAAAGAAACGGACAATGTTCAGGTAATTCATCGCCCTGATGGCGTAAACTTCGCCTAGCAGCATGTCGATCTTGGCCTGTTCCGTGGCAGAAGCCGCTTTCATCCCTTCAATACCTTTAATGGCTACGTTGGCGTATTCAATTCCCATGTACATGGCGGCATAGGTGGATGTTGGGATATTAGAAGTGGTGTAGACATAATTGGCCACCTGGTTTTTACTGTTGGTTTCGCCTTCGGTAGACATGCACTCATCTGTACCCATGCCCAATTGGTAGTAAAGCTCCCGGTTGAAGGTCTGCGAATAGCAGCCTACCACTACCATTTCAGCGCGGGCAGGCGACTCGAAGATGGTCCGGCTGTCGAATTGATCCACAGAGGGTTTATCCAAAAACTTTTTACATGAGGTTAAGGCCATTGCCGGAATGGCGATATATGCGATGTTTAATAATATTCTGTTCATGTTCATAATAATTAAAATGATACATTAAGACCAAATACGTAACTTTTTGTACGTGGGTAGGCTGAATTGTCGATACCCATGGTTAGTACTTTTGATGTTTTATTAGGTTCATCTGTTGTTGCAGATACCTCAGGGTCGTATCCACTGTAGTTGGTAAATGTGTGGATGTTATTTAAAGTGCAGTACAGCCTGGCATTTTTGATCTTAATTTTACTCAACAAGCTTTTAGGCAAGGCGTAACCAAGGGTGATGGTTCCGATGCGCAGAAAAGACCCGTCTTCCAGGTAATAATCCAGGGCATCTGTGATCGCGATCTTATTATCTGAATGCAGGCTCCACATCGCCTTTTTATCGTATTGCTGTGGATTGAGGGCCGCCAGAACAGCCAGATTAGTCGTTTCTTTCCCTGTCTGTGGATCGATTAGTTTAAAACGGCTGTTCATGACCTCAAAAGTATTCTGATTGGGCAGATAGGGGCCAATAAAGCGTTGTGAATTCATATTGAAGACTTCGCCACCTACTGAAAAATTCATAAATACGGTCAGATCGAAACCTTTATAGGCAAATGTATTGGTGATTCCTCCCTGGAATTTAGGCTGCGCATGACCAATTACCACCCGGTCATCGGTGCTCCAGATCGGATTTCCAAATGCATCGGTTATGCCTGCAGTTGGAATATATTTTACATCGCCAGGTTTGATGTTGGTGGGCTGTCCGTTGGCCGGATTGTTGGCTTTTGAACGGGGAACGCCTGGCTTAAGGCTATAGGTACCATTGGTGTTCTGCGTAAAATCATCCGTTGTATAAACACCACCATATTTATACCCATAGAATTCTCCTAAAGGCTCGCCTACTTTTACCTTATAATCTATACGGCTATCATAGTTTTGCAGGAAGTAATCGTTATCGTCCTGTCCATAAATGGAAAGGACTTTAGATTTATTGAAGGCCATATTGAAACTGGTATTCCATTTAAAACTTTCTGAACGCAGGTTAACGGTGTTCAGGACAAATTCGATACCCCGGTTACGGACGGCACCGATGTTCTGATACTGGTATCTATACCCCGTAGAAGTAGGAATGTTATTTTTGATCAAAAGATCGTTAGATTCATTATTGTAAACATCCACCGTCAGGCCAATGCGGCTTTTGAACAGATCTATATCCAGGCCTATATTACTGGACACCGTTTTTTCCCACCTCACGAGAGGGTTTCCGACCACTTCATCCGGCACAAGCGTTGGAAAGTTAGCGTTATTGATCGCGTAGCTTCCAGAGCCATAGTTGGTTGCATACCTGCCAGTTCCTATCCCGTTATTGCCGGAAGTTCCATAACCTACACGTAGCTTTAAATTATTGATCACTTTACTGTCTGCCATAAATGCTTCTTGTGAGATCCGCCATGCTGCTGCTGCGGAAGGGAAATAACTCCAGCTGTTGTCGGCAGCAAATATCGATGAGCCATCAGCCCTCAATGTAAAATTGGCCATATAGCGGTCTTTATAGGCATAGGATGCCCGACCAAAAAATGACTGCAGGCTTACCCGGCTTTTACCCGATTCATAAATATTCTTATTGTTGGAAGCTATGTGCACATCATTCAATTCAAAATTGCTCTCAGGAAATTCATAATAGGTATTATCGAGACTCATTCCTTCTTCATAATAGGTTTCCTGCCCCAATAATAGGTTCAGCTTGTGTCCGCTGAAATCGTGTCCCCAGTTCAGCGTATTCGTGATCTGCCAGTTAAACTTTTCACTATTGTCCCGGGAGCCATAAGGTCCCAGATTATTCTGAGCGGTTTTGGTACGTCCATCATCC
>CBFGNP010000730.1:0-2652 GCA_965650095.1 uncultured Pedobacter sp.
AGGACTGGCCCAGTATCACCGATACAGGTGGCCCGTTATACTCCGATATATGCATTTGTCCTTTAAAGGTGAGCAAATGGTGAAAACTGCACAAAATGATTCTCTTATATGCTTCAGAATGCATTTGAAAGATTTTTCGCTTTCGGAAAAGGAAACTGGGAAAATGGTCATCAATGTGAAAAGTAAAAATGTTCAGGCTGAACAATCTTATTCTCAAATATTGTTACTACAGAAAGATGATGCTATTTATCTCTTGTTTAAAAACGAAAGCTCAGCTAGATCTAAGGGATTAAACCTCTACAATTTATTCATTAACTAAGGATGTGCATATACAATGGAAGATCTAAATTCTGTCGATAAATCTAAACGCGATGTATTTACGTCTGCTTATTTCATTTGTGGGCTCCTGTTATTATTGATGAACGATTTCTACCTCAAAGAGGCTTTCCACAATCAATTAACAGGAAAGCTTAGTGACATTGCCGGATTATTTATCTTTCCACTTTTCTTTTCCCATTTTCTGCGTGCAAAAAAGCTGGTATATGCATCAACAGTGGTTTTATTCATTATCTGGAAATCAGACCTTGCTAGCCCAATGATCAATTATTGGAACGCTTTGAATGTATATCAAATTGAACGGACAATCGATAGGACAGATCTCTATGCTTTGCTTGTAATTCCAGTCAGCTATAAATTTAAAGGAAGGTTAGCATTTCGCGATTGCATATCGCATAAGTATTTACGTCTATTTATTATGCTAGTGGCTTGCTTTAGTTTCATGGCTACAGCTGGAACTCATGGGAATATAGCCCGATATAACATTGACGCAAGTAAAGCTGATGTTTATCATGCTTTGCAACTTTTAGCACAAGATAATCCGGAAAATATTGTACCGGATTCCTTTCCCGGGCCACCAGAACGAGTTACTGTTAATGGTAAATCAATGGAATTAGGTGATCATATTCTAGTCGATAGCGTAGATTTTAAGTTGTACAGACCTGGAGAGAAGAAATACCCGGTTATTCGGTACTTTTTCAGTGGAGGTAACAGTAATTGGCAGGACAATAAATGCCAATTGATATTGGTTGGGGTGGTGAATAAATATGGTAATAGTCTTTTCGAAAAAGACTTGAAAGCAGGTAGTAAGTCACAGGCCAGAGATGATTTTAAAAGATTGGTGGTAGATAAATTGGATAAGTACTTAAAGGAAGGAAAAAAGGATCTGCTTCATCATTCAACACCTTAATTTTTCGTCACTGTTTTGTGTAATGAAGTGCTATGCATCCGGATTTAAGCATCTGCGAGTCCACTAGTTTCAAGTTTAGCAGCTCCTGAAGGCGGGTATCATCAAACAACCGTCTTCCCTGACCAACAATGATAGGATGAACGACAAAATAAAATTCATCAACCAGACCAAGCGCTATCAGTTCCGAAGGAAGGCTTACACCACCAATTGAAATATTTTTGCCTGGTTCCTGTTTCAGTTTCAGGACTTCCTCCGCGAGATTCTCACGGATAAGCCTCGTATTTCCTTCAACCTTGTCTAATGATCGGGAAAAAACAATTTTGTCAATCGCGTCAAATGTTCGCGCGAATTCAATCGTCGCTTTCGTCCCTGTCCCGCTTTTTGCGACCTCAGGCCAATAAGGAACCATTAACTGATAGGTCTTACGTCCATAGATGATCAAGTCAACGTCCCGCATGAGGTTCGTAAAATACTCGTGCATCTCTTCACTGCCACCACCACCAAATTTGGTATGATCGCAGCAACCATCTGTACTCAGATTGATACCGTAGATTACTTTTCTCATTTTAGTAATTTTTCTAATCGTTTTTCTAAGGTAAAGAAAAGCATTTTTTTTCTGTGAGGGCAATCCCGGCAAAACACAGGGGCGTTTAAGCCAAAAGGCAGGCGGTTCATCTGTTGTCGCGTTCACCTACCATGTTTGTCGTATTCGCACTGCCATGACATCAGATTTATTGTCGAGATTTATATCTCATTAAAACATAAAGAGATGAGAAAAATAATTGTACTATCATTCCTAACCTTGGATGGTGTAATGCAGGCACCGGGAGGCCCAGAGGAAGATACAACTGGCGGTTTCAAATATGGCGGTTGGACCGCCCCTTATAATGACGAAGTTTCTGGCAAGCTCATGCAAAAACAGATGGAACCTGCAGATCTACTGCTGGGTAGAAAAACATTTGAAATCTTTGCCTCGTACTGGCCGGAACATGCAGACCAGTGGCCAGGTGTAAATGAAGTTTCCAAATATGTCCTGTCGAATACAATGGATCGGTCAGATTGGGAAAACTGCGCGTTCCTTACAAGTGTGGAAGACATAGCGAAGCTCAAAGATTCAGAAGGGTCTGACCTCAAAGTGTGGGGCAGCAGCGAGCTCGTTCAGCTGCTACTGAAGCATGGCTTAGTGGACGAACTTTGGCTCAATATTCACCCGGTGCTTCTTGGTCAGGGAAAAAAGTTGTTTGATCATGATGCAATTCCGGCAGCATTTACATTAGCGGAGAGTGTCGTTACACCGAACGGGGTGATTATGGCCAACTACAAGCGGGCTGGAGAAGTTGTGACGGGTACTGTTGGTGCTTAGGGAACTGATCATTCCATTGCAGGTCAGGTACCATTCTACGAAT
>CBFGNP010000731.1:0-2648 GCA_965650095.1 uncultured Pedobacter sp.
TAAACGGGGTGATCAGCAGCAGGCTTGGGTTAAAAAACACGAAGATACTGAGTCCAAAAACTGATATTTTAAAGAAACTGGTTACTTTTTGTCCTACAGCACAGGCAGATCTGGTCCGGGAAGCCCTGTTTAGTGCCGGCGCGGGAAATATTTCCAGTTACAGCGAATGCAGTTTTAATGCGGAGGGATTTGGCACCTTCAAAGGTGCTGAAGATACAGACCCTTTTGTGGGAGAAAAAGGGGTACAGCATCAGGACCCGGAGATTAGGATTGAGACTGTTTTTAAAGTGCAGGACCAAAGAAGGGTGATGCTGGCCCTGTTCGAACATCATCCTTATGAAGAGGTTGCTTACGACATCTATCCGCTGGAAAATACACCGGGAAATGATGGGGCAGGGTAGAACGGATGGCTGGAGGAAGGGCTTGATGGTCATGAATTTTTGCGCCTGCTGAAAGACAATATGGATGCAACGGTGATCAGGCATACGCGGTTGCTGCCTAAAAAGATTAGGAAAGTGGCCGTTTGCGTCGGTTCAGGCAGCTTTTTATTGAAAGAAGCCATTGCCGCAGGTGCGGATGCGTTTGTTACCGCAGATTTTAAATACCATGAGTTTTTTGATGCTGACGAAAAATTAGTGGTTGCCGATATCGGACACTTTGAAAGTGAACAATTTACATCTGATTTGTTGATAGATATTATTCAAGAAAAATTTCCTAACTTTGCAATCCGTTTAACGGAGCATAATACGAACCCCATAAATTATTTCATTTAATGGAACAAACTGTAGAGCAAAAGCTAAAAGCTTTATACGAATTACAAACCCTGCATACTCAGATAGATAAAATACGTCAGATACGTGGTGAACTTCCAATGGAAGTTGCTGATCTTGAAGATGACGTGGCAGGTCTGGAAACCCGTATTCAAAAATTCAAAAGTGAACTGGATGATACTGAAGATGCCATTGTAACCCGTAAGAATATGATCAAGGAAGCTCAAAACCTGATCAAAAAATATGAGACTCAATTAAAAGATGTAAAAAACAACCGGGAGTATGACGCCTTAACGAAAGAGGTAGAGATACAAACGCTTGAAATTCAGGTTTGTGAGAAGAAGATCAGGGAATTCGGATTTGATATTACGCAAAAAACTGAAATTTACGACAAGGCACTCGCGGATCTAGAAGCAAGGAAAAGAGATCTGGAAATTAAAAAAGGAGAATTGCAGACCATTACAGCGGAGACGGAGAAAGATGAGCAGGTGCTGACCAAGAAAGCTGAAAAAGCAGAAACTCAAATTGACGAGCGGCTACTGGTAGCTTATAACAGACTAAGAGGAAATGCAAACAATGGATTAGCGGTGGTGACGATTGATCGTGATTCCTGTTCTGGATGTTTCAATCAGATTCCACCTCAGCGCCAGTTGGACATCCGTCAACGTAAGAAAGTTATCGTTTGTGAGCATTGCGGAAGGATTTTAGTTGATGAAGCGCTGACTCAGGAAGTTGCGCCGGTTTAACCAGCTATAAAAAATTAAAAAAAGGGTCAGAAATTCCATCTGACCCTTTTTTGTGCTTAAACTTTATTCCCGCTGTAAAAGATAGGCAGGAATTTTGCGTTATGTTTGATCAGTTTTTAAGAAATATATATGCAGAAGATTACTTTTCTAAAGCGGCTTTGTCTGGCAGCCTTACTGTTATTTTTACCAGGACCCATATTTGCCAAATTTGATTTCAATAGAAATTGCGTAACCGCTCACGGATTGATATTTGAACTGAAACTGAATGCGGCCAGGCAGCTCGTTGCAGCCGAAAAGAGAATTAATCCAAACAATTCCATTGTTCCATTGCTTGAAAATTATATTGATTTTTTTCAGCTGATCACCTCCGACAATGAGGAGGATTTTGATCGGTTAAAAGGAAACAAAGGCAAGCGGTTGGATCAGATTGAGGATGATGAGGAAAAATCCCCTTATAGTTTGTATGCGCAGGCAGAAATTAATCTGCAGTGGGCCTTAATAAGAGGCAGGTTTGGCGAGCAGTTTAATGCCGCCCTGGAGATAAAAAAGGCCAATGCTTATCTTCAGGAGAATGCAAAAAAATATCCTTCTTTTCAATTAAATTTTAAAGGGCTTGGTCTGATCAGTGCTGTTCTGGGCAGTCTACCAGAGGGATTTATGAAGCGTACACTGTCTACCTTTTGTATTAAAGGAAATGTTAAGAACGGATTGGCCATGATGCAAAAACTCGCAACGGGTTTACCGTCCTCGCCTTACGAGGCGTTTTACGAAGAAGTCGTGTTTTATTATGCATTTGCGCTTGTCGATGTGGCACACAGCGAAAACGCTTACACGGAAACGATGAAATATGCTTCCCGGATAGGAGAGACCAGCTTATTGAAGTCTTATCTTAAAGCTTACGTATGCGTTAAAAAAGGGCACAATGACGAAGCTATAGCTATTCTGGCTGAACGCCCGGCGGGGGCGCAGTACCAGTCCTTTCCTTATCTGGAGTATTTGATGGGTATCGCGAAACTGAATAAGCTTGATCTGAACGCCACAGCTTATTTTAATAAGTTTTTACTGAGCAACAAGGGTGTAAGCTATATCAAAGACACTTATCTGCACCTGGCCTGGGCAGAGTTGCTATCGG
>CBFGNP010000732.1:0-2644 GCA_965650095.1 uncultured Pedobacter sp.
CCTTAATTTAAAGCGTCTTCTTAAACCTTCCATATAAATGTAAAGTTAATCATATTAGATGAAGTTACTTCTAGTTCCACTTTGCCTCGGGCCGTGTTACGCGAGTTTACCTATCAAAATATGACCGCAAATACACATTCCAGCTTTTAACAATGTAGCTTTTGAGGCCTTATTGCTGATATTACATCTGGCCGCGGGGATTCTGTTCATGCGATATGCCTCCTTTTTCAATTCCTGTGCAATCAGGCTACCGAAGCCCCTTTGCCGATGACTCTCCACCACTTCATAGTACATATCGATGAAAGGAAAGTTATAATTCCACACATAGCCACCGCTGGCAACAATATTTCCGTTCTCTTCCAGCACATAATCCGGTTCTTCATCTTTACTGTCATTTTTTCTTAAGATAGTATGGGCTATTTTTAATTTGGTCTCAAAGCTGTCTTCAAACAATATCGACTGTACGTTGATGTTAACCGTCCGGTCAAAAAGAATAGCACTTAACAAAGGATCATTGGTCTGACACTCAATATATTTAACACCCGAACTTTTTTGAAATTCAGAAAAGATCTTGTCAGTTAACTTGCGAAACGGTTTTAACAGATAAAACTCAAATACGGCATCCCTGTCCTCGCGTCTGTCCTTACCCCAGACTGCAGCATAACCAACCTGCATACCATCTATAGTAAACAGATAGGTATCTGCCCATCCTGCGGCATGAGTTTTATGATAAACGAATTGAAAGGGGCTCTCCGCAAGGAACAATTTCTGTAAGGCACTGATCTCTGCTAATGAGGTTTTAATCACCATTATTTTCATTTCCTTATTATTTAGCTAATCCCTTGCCGGTTTTACTATTGCCAGCTTGCTTATTCTAAATTAATGAATTTGATGGGTAAATCCCTATTTATTGAGCTGAATACTTTTTAGTTGCTGTTTTTTCAGAACTAAACGAAACATAATTATTCACCTGTTCATGACAAATAGTGCTATAGAACCGTATTGCCATGCTCTAGTGCCGGCAATTTTCAAAAAAAAGCGGAGGATAGTCCTTCCGACCATCCCCCGCCATCTAAATTAACGCTCTCCTAATAAATACGATTTTCAAGGACATATATTGTGTACAACCGACATTTTAATATCAATTTATAGACCTGCTGACATTCCACATAAGTACATTGCTGGGAGAGATACTAATAAAAAAATCAGGTTTAGGACTCACATTCATAAAATAAATAATTTTGTTGAAAAACAATCCTGTTTCTGTTTTGTTATGGTCATTGTAAAAAAGTAAATTTAAGTATGAAAGCGACAATATATTTATTGCTCACCTGCCTCATATCTTTTGGCTCCTTTTATGCCGCCATGAACATGAGCAATCCTTCTGCAGCATATGGCCTTGCATTTGGAATCTGGGGCTTGTTCATCTGGGGATATTCCAGACACACGCGCAAAGCGGCAAATAAACGTTTCAGGGAACGCATCTTTGAAGAATACATGCGCAACCACTCAAGGACCGGCCAGTATTAAATTTTTCGCATTCGCGAAAGCAGTCCACCTACTCTTTCTCCGAAAGGGTCAGGATACATTTTCTATCAACATAAAATAACCCGTTATGAAACTGAAACCGGCATTTGTTTTTATACTATCTACGATCACATTGTTTGCACAGGCACAACAGGCCGTTTCAGATCATGAAAAAGTTAGTGGTGGCGAACTGACGATTCGGCCAATAAACCACGCTACCTTGGTGCTGACTTACCAGAAGAAAAACATCTTCATTGATCCAACCGGAGGCGCCGATGCATTTAAAGGACTTCAGATGCCAGATGTAATCCTTATTACGGATATCCATGGCGACCATTTTGATATTAAAACAATCGAAGCCATCCATACCACAAAGACAGTCTTTATTGTTCCACAGGCCGTAGCCGAAAAGTTACCCGCGTCGATCGGCAGGCAAAAACTGATCATTTTAAAGAATGGCGACACGACAAGACTGGCAGGAATTACTATCTCTGCCGTGCCTATGTATAACCTTCCAGGTTCGGAAAACGCAAACTATCACATCAAAGGAAGAGGGAATGGTTATATCCTAAAAATTGGAGGTAAAAACATTTACGTTTCAGGAGATACTGCAGACACCCCCGAAATGAAAGCTTTAAAAAATATTGATATCGCATTCGTTTGCATGAACCTGCCTTATACTATGGATGTCAACGCTGCCGCACAAGGTGTCCTGGCATTTAAACCTAAAGTTGTTTACCCATATCATTACCGTGGACAAGATGTAAATGCATTCAAAAGACTGGTGAATGCCGGTGATAAAAACATTGAAGTAAGGTTGCGTAACTGGTATCCGACACTGAAATAAAGATGCGTATCAGGGAGATCGAGATCTGTAGCAATGATATTGCCGGTACCAAAATGTTTTATGAGGGAATACTTAAGCTGAAGATCCGGCATAAAGACGAAACCCGAATCAGTTTTTATGCCGGAGAATCCACCTTCACTTTTATAAAAACTGATCTGATTGAACGACCGGTTTACCATTTCGCTTTTAATATTCCTCAAAATCAAATTCCTGAATGCCTGGAATGGCTGGAACAACGGGTGGAAATACTGCCTGTTGAAGGGCGCAAAG
>CBFGNP010000733.1:0-2643 GCA_965650095.1 uncultured Pedobacter sp.
ATACTGGCGGGAGAGGTTTTAGCCGATGCCGAAGTGAACCTGTCGCTACATATGATGAACAGGCATGGTTTAGTAGCCGGAGCAACAGGTACGGGCAAAACCCGCACACTACAATTGCTTGCCGAACAGCTATCAGATGCAGGTGTACCAGTTTTCCTGTTGGATGTAAAGGGCGACTTATCAGGGTTGAACCAGCCAGGCGCTATTAATCCTAAAATTGAAGATAGGGCTGCACAGCTTAAAAAACCTATTAATCCGGCCGGATTTCCACTTGAATTATATTCCTTATCTGGCAAATTAGGCGCTCAGATGCGTGCTACCGTTTTAGAGTTCGGGCCGACTTTACTAGGGAAGATCCTGGATCTTAATGATACACAAGCTGGCGTACTTGCCGTGATTTTTAAATACGCTGATGATCATAAGATGCCTATCATCGACCTCAATGACCTAAAAAAATTGGTTTCTTATTTGGCTGAAGATGAAGGTGCCGAAGAGATCAAGAGCACCTATGGTAAAATATCAACAGCAACCTCTGGCACCATTTTAAGAAAAATTGTTACCATAGAACAACAAGGTCTGGGGGCAATGTTCGGCGAGCGATCTTTTGATATTCAGGATCTTTTTGAAAGAGTTGATGACAAAGGAATCATTAGCCTATTAAATATATCTGACGTCCAAAATCAACCCGTTTTATATTCTACATTCTTATTGAGCTTGCTTGCCGAGCTATTTTATAGCATGCCCGAAGCCGGGGACCTGGACAAGCCTAAACTGGTCTTCTTCTTTGATGAAGCACATTTGTTATTTAAAAATTCGTCCAAGGCATTTTTAGAGCAAATCGAAACCATCATCAGATTGATACGTTCGAAGGGAATTGGCGTATTCTTCTGCACACAGTCGCCCACCGATGTACCAGAAAGCGTATTATCCCAGTTAGGCAACCGGATACAGCATGCCCTTAGGGTATTTACCCCTAACGACGCCGATGCATTAAAGAAAACCGTTAATACCTATCCCAGATCAGAGTTCTATGAAATAGACCAGGTATTAACCTCGCTTGGAACCGGTCAGGCGTTGATTACGGTCTTGAATGAAAAAGGTATTCCTACCGAAGTTGCTGCAACCATGCTTACTCCACCAAGGGCTCAAATGGACCCGTTAACCACAGCAGATTACAATGCACTCATTCAAATAAGCAGAATGACAAAAAAATACCAGGAAACTATTGATCCCGAAAGTGCTTATGATATGCTAACCAGGAGGATTAATGATAAGCTTGCAGATGAGGAAGACCAAAATCAGCCTGAACAAGAAGCTCCTAAAAAAGAGGAAAAGAGCATCATTGAACAGGTAATGGGTGCCACGATAACCAGACAGATAGGCAAAGAGATTGTACGTGGCTTATTTGGCATGCTTACCGGAAAAAAACCAAGGAGCCGTGGAGGCAGAAGTATATTCGGAATTTAATTAAAAAACTCTCTGTACGTAAATCAAAAAATGTATTTTAGCCACACATTTTTACTATTCACATTGATTATTAACCTTTTCATTATTGTAATTGAATGAAACCTACTTTACTAATATTAGCAGCCGGTATGGCGAGCCGCTATGGCAGCATGAAACAAATTGATGGCTTCGGCCCAAATGGGGAAACCATTATCGACTATTCCATTTATGATGCTATAACAGCAGGTTTTGGCAAAGTTGTCTTCATCATTAAAGAAGAATTTGTCGATAACTTTAAAGCTATTTTTGAGCCAAAATTGAATGGCAAGATTGAAACCGACTATGTATTTCAAAACTTCGATTTAACTCAATTCGGAATTGAAGAAGAAATCTATCGCGAGAAGCCCTGGGGAACGGCCCATGCAATTCTTTCGGCCAGAAATGTGATCAAAGAGCCATTTTGCGTAATTAATGCCGATGATTACTATGGCTTTGATGCCTTTAAAAAGATGGTCGACTTTTTAAATAATGAAGCGACAGATAGCAACTATTCTATTGTTGGTTATAAAATTGGAAAAACACTTTCCGATTTTGGATCTGTTTCGCGGGGGGTGTGTAAAACCAACGAAGCCGGATATCTAGAAGAAATTACGGAGCGTACGCAGGTGTATAAAAAAGGTGATGCTATCGTTTATGAAGAAAATGGCATTGAATATCCATTAGAATATAACACTCCCGTTTCTATGAACTTCTGGGGATTCACACCTGCTGTATTCAAACTAACTGAAGACTTATTTAAAGTCTTTGCACTAGAAAACAAAGACAAGCCTAAAGCTGAGTTTTTTATTCCTTTAATCGGAGAAAATCTGGTTAAGACTAATACCGCGAGTTTCAAAGTAATTCCAACAGATAGTCAATGGTTTGGAGTTACCTATAAAGAAGATAAGCCTTTTGTGCAAAACAGCATAAATGAGCTTGTAAAAAGCGAGACCTATCCTGAAAGCCTTTGGATTTAAGTAATGCCTTTTCAAGAACAAAAAGAAAGGGCTGATCAAATGATCAGCCCTTTCTTTTTGTTGGAAGTTTAATAACTACTTCTTGTCATCTTTCACTTCTTCAAAGTCTACATCAGTAACGTTATCACTGTTATCAGAAGACTGTCCACCAGCCTGGCCATCAAAATTACCCTCCGGCTGT
>CBFGNP010000734.1:0-2642 GCA_965650095.1 uncultured Pedobacter sp.
GGCAGTACCTGCGGCGCGATCGCGCGCGCCACCAGCAGCGTTTCCATCGTATTGCTTATCCAGGGCTTCCTGTCCGTTTAATGCAACATCTATGGTCGCACCCCAGCGCTCCAGGTACCTTTGTGCGACAAGTACATTCATCAGGTTGTCTTCTACCAGTAATATGTGAATGCCGGTCAGGAGTTTCTCACTTTCTCCAGGCAATTGTTTCCCTTTTTTCTGATCAAGCGTTTTGATACTTTTCTCAAAGGTTTGTATAAAATAAAATGCCGACCCCTTACCTTCATCACTGATCAGGTTTAATGATGAGTTTTGCAGTTCCAGTATTTTCTTGCAGATCGCGAGCCCTAAGCCCGTTCCTCCAAAGCCCCTTGAGGTGGAAGAATCTGCCTGGGTAAACCTTTCAAATATTACCTTCTGCTTATCTTTGGAAATGCCTATGCCGGTGTCTTTAACCTCAATGTTTAAAGTAATTGTGGTGTCCGTTTGTTCAGCAACTTTTATACTGACCTGTACCGAGCCTTCGTTTGTGAATTTAATGGCGTTGTGCATCAGATTGGTCATCACCTGGGACAAGCGGGTTGGGTCGCCAAGTAATCTATTGTTCAGGCCCTTGTCTATTTTAAGCGTAAGATCAATTCCTTTATCATGAGCAGCACTTTTTAAGCCTGAAACGATGTTCTCCGCGATTGACGCAATGTCCATTTCGATGTGCTCAAAGGTGACTTTCCCTGCTTCAATTTTATTCAGGTCCAAGATGTCGTTCACAATAGATAACAGGTTGTTTGCCGAAAAAAGCATCACATCCAGTTGTTCCTTTTGATCGCTTCTCGGGTCGTTTTTTAATAGCAGGTGGCTCATGCCGATCACTGCATTAAGCGGAGTTCTGATTTCATGGCTCATGGTACTCAGGAACTCGCTTTTTGCTTTCAATCCCTGTTCAGCTTCCACTCTCGCTTTTTTGAGCTCAAATGAAACCCGGTGAGACAGCACGAGTGACTGAAGGAAGAAAAAGCAAATGTAGAAAATAAAGCTCAATAGCTGTGCGGGGGGGATAAACGACCAATAATGGAGTAAGGAGATCGCAAAAACGGGCATTATTGCAAATAAGCTTATTAATGTATAAATGGCTCCTGGCCTTCTTCTGATATAGGCAATGATATATACATAAGGAACATACAGGATGCAGAAAATCATGACCACCAGAAAAGGGTTCATTAACTGGGTAAAATAATAGGGAGATAAACTGACTGCCGACAAAGAAAAGCTTAAACAAATCAGGCCAACTATCTTTACGGCCACTGAACTCACTTCATTGGGGTAAAGATGACGGGTGTATAAAGCAAACAGCCCTATTCCTAAATATAGCGTTAAATATTCCAGGCGTATTGCCACATCCCAGCTTATATTGGTCATGGTGTGCAGGACATAGTTATTCACGCCAACAATCCTGTAACTGTAAACGATGGAGAAAAGGGCAAACAACAAGATGGCCTTATCTCTGTTACCCATCAGGTAAAGTCCCAAAAAGAAAAAACCGCCCATGATCAGGCAGCCTGTTAACAGCAGATCAATCGCTTCGGCGTGTTTTCTTGTTGCTATAATCTCAGCTTTATTACTTATCCATATCGGCTTTTTAATTCCCCCTTTGCTATGCGTGAAATTTGCAATCTGGAGAAGCAGGTTCAGGGTGTCCGCGTTTTGGGGGACTTCGACTGTTGTGGATTCCCAATACGGCGCATAATCATTCTCGTTTTTACCTACTTTTCCGTTGGACGCTTCTTCGCGGCCATTAATAAACAGGCGGTAAGACGTATAGACTTCTGGCATGGCTATTCGCAGATAGCGGTTTGTTTTAGGCAATAAAATGGTTAGTTTGTAAGTAGCATAGCCAAATGCCGGCAATCGGACACCATTTATTTCATCGGTCCATCTGCGTGGGAAGTCAACAAGCTTTCCTTGCTTAGGATCTGCCGGATGACCAGGATCTACAAGCGTGTTCCAATAGAAGACCCATTGCCCGTTAAGTGCAACCTTATGATCTAATGATTGTCCGCGCAGGTCTATAACTCCATTCTTAGCAATAGGAACTGTTGCATCAGCCTTTGCGAAAACAAAACTTGTAAAGCAGCACAACACCATGCATGCGCTATAAAAATATCTATTTAACCCCATTAAGATAATTCAAACGCTTGATTAATGATATGGAATTAATCAATTAATGATTTTAATTTTGCGCTAATATATGGTAATTAATAAGTTAATAATAACGAAATCAAAAATCCTTGTTCAGTAACTTTTCAAGTTCTCCGAACGATACATTCATTCTTACACGACCCTGTTTTGCATACGCAATCTCTCCAGTTTCCTCAGAGATGATAACAGCAACAGCATCAGTGGTCTCTGACACACCAATTCCTGCCCGGTGGCGTAACCCAAATTGCGAAGGTAACTTGTCATTATCCGTTAAGGGCAGAATGCAACTGGCACTTTTAATCTTGTTTTCCGCAATGACAACAGCGCCGTCGTGTAGCGGACTATATTTCTGAAAAATACTTTCGAGCAGGCGTTTTGATATTTTAGAGTCGATCATTTCACAGCTGTTGGCAAAAAGCTGGTCGTCGTAAAACTTAACAAATACA
>CBFGNP010000735.1:0-2641 GCA_965650095.1 uncultured Pedobacter sp.
TCTGATTGCCGGTAAGCTTCCTTCATCATATCACCGGAAGCCTTCGCAACGTCCTGTGGTATTTTAGGGTATTGAGCGAAAGCGGAGGGTGCTGCAACAACAAGTGCCGCGGAAAATGCAAATTGCAAAAATCTTTTCTTCATTTTTGTTTTTGAATAATAGACAATACCAAAAAGTACGCATTATTTTTTAGATTAAAAATCTAATAGGAATGTATAATGGAGGGCTCGGTTTTCCTGGTATTTCAAATAAATAATATTTGGTTATATAGTATGATAACCCAAAAATGCGATCAATCGAATGGCTTTTCCTATAGCATTTTTTCCAGCTATTGTACAATGTTATCACATCCGCTTTTTAGGCATAACTATCGCATTTTATGTCGCAGGTATGTTACAAACCCGGGCCAGTTCAAAACCTCCTGTTAATTGGTTTTACCTTGGCTTTATGAGGATTCCGCCTGTATCAGAACCCTGATAAAATCTGTACTGAGCAATAGATTTCTTTTGCTATCCTTTTGCTTTTCTTTTGCTATCCTTTTGCTATCCTTTTGCTCAAGCAACAAAAAAGCAGAAATAAAGCAGAATAGTAGCATAATAAATACAAAAGTAATTATTGTACCAGATATAACTTTTTCTTATCTTGGTACAAGAGATAACGCCGTCTCTGTTAAACTATTAGTTATGGCAAAATTAAAAAATGGTATACTCGGGCCTTTAATTGGTAAGCTGGCTAATCTGGTGGGCTATGAACGGTTAGGACAACCTGTAGTCAGGATGGTTCCAAGACCAACCAAGAAGAAAAAGCCAAGAAGTGATGGCCAGAAAGCAGTGAACTTGAGGTTTAAAATTGTAAAGGCATTCATATCCAGGATAGGTGAGTTTGTCAATGTCGGGTTCAGGCTGGATGTTGCGGGAACAACTAAAATTCCGGAAAACGGAGCGGTTTCCTATAACCTCAAACATGCGGTCGTTGGTGAATATCCCGATCTGGCTATAGACTACTCGAAAGTATTGGTTTGCAGAGGAAAACTGCCTGGACCGGTAAATGCAACAGTTGAGTTGGACGGTGACCTATTGAAATTCAAATGGGATGTAGATCCAGCCTGGAGCAAGAAGCTAAAAAGAGATCAGGTGATGATGCTGGCTTATGTTCCTGCTACCGACCATGCCAGTTATTGGTTAAGTGGAGCCCGAAGGGCGGCAGGTGCGGATGAACTTGAAGCGCCCAGAGCTTTTAAGGCCCGCGGGGTAGTGGTTGAAAACCAGTTTATAGAAACTTATATCGCATTTATCTCTGATGACAGGCAAAGTATTTCCGACAGCGTTTATGTGGGCAGGGTGATGGTTTAAGCATGCCATTATGTAGTGGAACGGAGTCCAGCTAAAGTTCCCTTATCTCTTCGATAGAAAACCCGGTCGTTTACCTTTCTCTATCCCCTTCCTGATACCAATCTCTTGTCCTTCCATATAAAAAGGATCTTTTTCCACTTTAAATTTCGTAATTGTCCCCATAGCTATCTTAAATTCTTTATGATCTGTAATTTTACTCAGTTGATCGGGTACTGTTTCTCAAACATTATATCATCATTTTCGGTAAACGTCTCTAAATTATTTCACATAAAAAAATATAAAAAAGGCCGCTATCTTGCGATAGCGGCCCGTAGTAAACAATAGAGGATCTATTAATATCCAGGGTTCTGAAATCCCGCAGGGTTGCTGATGGCATCCATCTGCCCCTGTGGTATTGGTCTTAATTGGTGTGTCTGATCCAGAAAATACTGGCCAACGTCAGGGTTCTTTTCCATCAGGTAAGCCTTGGTTAATTTGCCGGTACGTTTCAGATCGTACCACCTGGTGTATTCGCCACAAAGTTCTCTTGCCCGTTCGTCCAGTAAGAACTGCACAGAGAGGTCAGCTGCGCTGATCTGCTGACCTACCACTCTGCTCCTTAATGCATTTACATAGCCCGCAGCAGTTCCGTTTGCTCCGCGCAGGTAAAACTCTGCTTCAGCAGCAATCAGGTATACTTCACCCAAACGCATTACCGTAGCGTAGGCATCGCTGGTAAAATTGTTGGGCTTCGGAGAGATCAGTGAACCGGAGTTGAACTTGGTTAAAGAAGGATAAAAACGGATAAAAGGATTGTCGACCATACCCGGCGACTGATTTACACGGGTATATTTCATCTTTACTTTCTGATCATCGCCATAAATGTCTTTAAGGTCTACCCAGATGTACGGCTGATTTAATTTAGCATTCAGTTCGGAGGCATAAGCCGCTTCTTCCGGGCGCACAATTTTAATGGCCAGGGATGCGTTTGATACCGCTGTTCCGGCAGGTACGGCACTGCCTACCCTGTCGTACTGTGTAATCGCATCACTTGTCCAGCTGTAATTGGTATTGGCGGTCCAGCTGGTTTGAAAGGACAAGGCATACCTTGGATCCAGGCTTCCATCGGGGTTCCTGAATACATCCATCAGATACTTGCTTGGCATAAATGCACCGCCAGACCATCGGCCTGTGACCGTTTCGAAACCTGCAGATAAAACGGCACCGAACGCAGTGGGCGTACTATAGAAACGTTTAAAATCATTGTTATGATCGTACACATTGGTAGAACCATAAGCCTGGGAGTACGG
>CBFGNP010000736.1:0-2640 GCA_965650095.1 uncultured Pedobacter sp.
GTTGCTCTGGCGGGCCGGCAGGAGCGGCTCCGGGCCATGGGTGCCGACACGCTTCTCACATCGTCATCCAGTTGTCTCAAACAGATGGATTCAATCTCTTCTTTAGTTAAATCCTTATAAGTGTAGGTTTTCAACGTTTTATATTTTCAGTTTAACTATTGGTTAATGCTGTATTTAGTGTTTTTTAGTCAAAAATTATAGCTTTTTGTTACCTAACGATTACTTATGTAATGATTTTTTCGATTGGCATCACAACAATTCCTTCGGCACCTGCGGCTTTCAGGCTATTGATCTTTTCCCAGAAGTCGTGTTCTGCAATTACCGAATGTACGGCTACCCAGTCTTCATCAAACAAGGGAACAACGGTCGGACTTTTTACACCTGGCAACAGGTCCACTACTTTTTTGAGGTTGGTTTTGGCTACATTCAATACGACGTACTTGGTCTCTTTGGCACGCAGTACCGAACGGATACGCTGCAACAATTCCTGGACTTCGGGCAGCAGATCCGATCCTTCTTTTCCAATCAATACCGCTTCGGATTTCATGACTTCTGAGAAAGGTTTCAGTCCGTTGCTTTTTAATGTCCCTCCTGTAGAAACGATGTCGCAGATGGCATCACTCAGCCCAAGTCCCGGGCCAATTTCAACAGATCCGGAAATGGTCCTTACCTCAGCATTTACATGGTTATCTCTCAGGTATTTTTCGAGGATCACCGGGTAAGAGGTAGCGATGGCTTTGCCTTCCAGTTGAGCAATTTCTGTAATCTGGCTTTCGTTAGGGATGGCAATTTTAAGGGTACATTTGCCAAAGCCCAGTTTTTGAAGATAGGTTACTTCGGCTCCGGCCTCAACAATTACATTTTCGCCAACTATTCCTAGATCTGCGATTCCGTCCTGTACATATTCGGGGATGTCATCGTCTCTCAGAAAAAGGATTTCTAACGGGAAATTAGTAACAGTTGATATTAATGAACTTTTATAGTTTTCGAAGGATAAACCACAATTTTTAAGGATCTCTACAGATTTTTCGTTTAACCTACCCGATTTCTGGATAGCAATTTTTAGTGTTTTCACTTAGTGCTTTTAGAATTATTGATTGAACAAGAAGATATTTCGGAAACAAGTTTTGAAGTACAAAACATTACATATACATCGCCGCAAGGCGATGGTGCAAATGTAAATGATGGTTCAAAAAGTGTTTCATATAATATTTTATTTCCTTATCAACAATGACGAGCATCTGGAGGAGCTGCAAATATAGGGATTGAAATTGCAAATCCAAATAACATTTGGTTGAAAATCTATTTTTAGGGACGCAATTCCTGGGATACGCAAACTGGCACTTAATTTGATTAAACGCTTATATATTCTGAAAACCGTTTTTGAATCCAACCACTTTGAAGAGAATCCTTTTTTTAATCATTCCCCTTTGTTTGTTATTAAATGCTTGTAACTGGTTTAAAGAAACACCTGAAGTGGGGCTGGTACTTGCAAAGCATTTTGACAGCAAACTCTACAAGAAGTTTGATACGGCTGAGTATAACGTCATTTTTAAAAGGCACTTTGATTCACTGCAAGCTAGCTTTTCCAATCCAAATACATTGAAGACCTATTACCTGAGTATCCATAATGAGCCAGGGCTGGTCACTAAATATTTTGCCAATGGTGCATTGGATACCCTTAGCAACTATATCAGCAGGAGTAGACTCCACGGTTTTAACCCGGAGGTGTTCCATTATAAAAAGCTTAAAGCCTTATTGGAACAACTGTCGGCCAATAAGTTTACTTCTATTGCCGAAGTTTATCCTGTAGTGGCCGATCTGGAACTAAACGCAGCAGAATGTCTGATCAAATACAATAACTTTATCTATTATGGCGGCATAAATCCACGTAAATTGTTGTCAAGGTATTATATCCCTGTCAAAAGGCCGGATAGTGCAAGCATGTCTGCGGTGCTGGCAACCCCTGATCTGCAAAAATTACTTAGAGACATACAGCCTGCTTCATCGCAATATCGTGAACTGCAGCTCGCCATGCTCAAGCAAGAACAAAAAGACGGCAGTGATGATCAGATCTTGAAAACCATAAGTGTAAATATGGAAAGATTGAGGTGGAAATTACCCGATCTTGGCGAGGAATACGTCGAAGTAAACATTCCCGATTTTTCATTAACATGGTTCAATAAAAAAGATACGTTGAGTCATATGAAGGTTTGTGTAGGTGCGGCGCGGGAAAAGGATTATGCTGAAAAACTAAAATTATACCTGAAGTCCGGTAACCTGGATGATAAGCCTAAAAACCATGCAACGCCAATACTTTATAGTAAACTGAATTCCATACAGGTAAACCCGATATGGAACATCCCGGTAAGTATTGCAAGAAGTGAAATTTACTGGCAGGCACTCAGAGACCCCTATTACCTGTCGAACAACAATATAAAAGTTTATTATAAAGGGAGACAAGTTGGCGATCCTGATACCATACAATGGAACAAATATCCACGTGAAAAGCTACCTTTTCAATTTAAGCAGGGCTCTGGTGAGGGCAATGCACTAGGGAAGTTTAAGTTTATTTTTGATAATGGATCGAGCATCTATTTACATGATACGAACTACAAGAGTGGTTTTTCACTACGCAAC
>CBFGNP010000737.1:0-2620 GCA_965650095.1 uncultured Pedobacter sp.
GCCTGTCCACTGAAAATATCATTTTCTTATCTCCTTTGATGTCCACGTATCTTTCTCTGGCCAAGCTGACGCTCTCTAACCGATGGGCTGTATCAAAAAGACCGAAATCAATACTCACAGGAAAAGCATCAGCTTTGATCTCCCGATGCTGGTAGGTGATATAATCACCCTCCTGTTCAAGTCCGACGGAAAGTTCCAGGGATTTTAGAAAATGGCTTACATATTCAGCTGTGTGAAAGCCAATGAGATCGGCGCCGAGCACACCTTCCAATAGTGCCCTCTGCCATCCCCTGGGAATGACCCTGAAAAGCTCGGCTGAAGGGAATGGGATATGGAGAAAAAAGGCGATGGTGATACCGGGATTTGTCTTCCTTAAAAGACCAGGGAGCAACATGAGATGGTAATCGTGTATCCAGACAGTATCCCCTTCATGCAAGAGCGGGGATAATTTCTCGGCAAACTGCTCGTTTACCCGCTTATAGGCCTCAAAGAAATCAGGCCGGTAGTCTGCCAGAGATGGAAAATAATGAAACAGCGGCCAGAGCACCGAATTTGAAAAGCCGTTATAATAATCCTCATAATCACCGCTGCTGGTGAAAACGGGAATAAAATCATAATCCGCCCCTGTATGATCAAGGGAGGCAAGCGCCCAGACATCCTCAACGCAATCCGGCACCCCTGCCCATAGCCGTTCTGAGAAAACTTTGCCCCCCTGTCCGGTAAGGTAAGCTCCGACAGCGGACACCAATCCTCCTGAGGATTGGCGGAATGAATATCCTTCATTGTTTTTTTCTATTGATATGGGCAAACGGTTGGAAACGATAAGTAGTCTTTTCTGCATAGCGGCATTTTAAGGTGAAACAAGATGACGGCCAGATGATCTTTAAGGAAGGCCATAATACCCCTGGATTCCCGCAAGGGAGGGGCTTAAATATTTCCGGCTTGACCGGGGATTTTGACAAAGGTAGCAAAAATGAATTAAATGCCTTTTCCGGCAACAAAAACAGCTCCTTTTTAGCTTGAAAGGCTTTATTTTGTTACATTGTGATATCAAAATATAATATGGTCAAAATCTTTACCCTTTCGATAAGCTTACTCATCTTTGCCCTGCTGAACACGCTTCAGCAGGACAGTACTAGTAAAAAGTCCGACAGCTTGAATACCAGAAAACTCAACAGCGAACTGGATAAGGTTAGTCAACTATCTGCAGAGCGGCTTTCCGATTCGCTCAAGCGTTCGGAGCTGGAACGTCGGGTGAGTAATTTGGGCGATAAAGACCGAATTGAGAAAAACACGCTGATACAGGAGCTCTCTTTACTGCGTAAAAAGGATTCGGTGCATCTTTCACGTCAGCTTGCGCAGATAGACTCCCTACGGGGGGTCATTAAAGCCAGTCCGGTTCGTTTTGCTTCCGACACGCTGTTCAATATCTATGCCCGGTTGGGAAGTTTCAGTGCAGCCGACCGGGCGAGAGCCGTTTCAGAAAGACTCGAGCGCATTGGCGACCTCGGCGGCTTCTCGGCCGATTCACTCCGGCTTAGTAACGCCGAACAGTCAACAGACCTGATTTATGGAGGCACACTTATCCTCTCCATTACCGATCAGGATGCACTTTGGGCAAGGAAAGATCGTAATGCCTATGCAAAAGAAATCAGTGAAAAGATAGCTGCGTCTCTGAAAAAATATCGCATGGACAACAGTTGGCAGGTACTGCTGAGAGAAATCCTGCTGACCTTTCTTGTTATTGGAGTCGTTATAGGCCTGATCTATCTCATCAATAAACTCTTTGGGAAGCTTTCCGGAAGGTTTCTCTCTGCAGAAAGCCGTTTGGGAAAAGGGATAAAGATAAAAAACTATGAGCTCCTGGATCCTTCCAGGCAGCTTGGGGCGTTGAAGGTTCTGATAAGGGTTATCCGCTATCTGGTTATCCTGCTGGTGGTCTATTTAGCTCTTCCGGTTCTGTTTGGAATTTTCCCCTTTACCAGAGACCTTTCAGAAAACCTACTGAACTATATCCTTAGCCCGCTGAAAAAAATCGGCACATCGGTTTGGGACTATGTGCCAAACCTGATGACCATACTGGTTCTTTTAGCAGTCTTCCGTTATGTGATCAAATTTGTACGCTTTTTGAAAACAGAGATTGAAAGAGGCAAACTGACCATCCCCGGTTTCTATAAGGACTGGGCCAACCCTACTTATCAAATCGTCCGCGTACTGATCCTGGCCTTTATGCTTATTGTTATCTTTCCATATCTGCCGGGATCAGATTCGGGCATATTCAAGGGCGTATCGGTGTTTATAGGCGTATTGTTTACCTTCGGTTCAGCAGGTGCACTTGGCAATGTAGTGGCAGGACTGGTGCTTACTTATATGCGTGCCTTTAAGATCGGCGACCGGGTTAAGATCGGCGAGGTAACGGGTGATATTATTGAAAAGACGCTTCTTGTCACCCGCGTGAGGACTATACAGAACGAAGTGGTATCGATCCCAAATTCGGCCGTGATGAACAACCATACGGTGAATTATAGCATTGAAGCCAAGGAAAAAGGGCTGATCGTAAATACCACAGTGACAATCGGCTATGATGTGCCATGGAGAACGGTACATCAATTGCTCATCG
>CBFGNP010000738.1:0-2605 GCA_965650095.1 uncultured Pedobacter sp.
GTTTTAAGAATGTGATCACCTTTAACCTGGAAGAATATTATCCTATGCAGCCCAATGCTGCACAAAGCTACGTTACTTTCATGAATGAGAACTTGTTTGATCACATCGATATCGACAAGAATAACGTAAACATTCCTGATGGAACGCTGGGTTTAGAGGAGATTCCTGCATTTTGCCTTGATTACGAGAAAAAGATTGGAGACCTGGGAGGACTAGACATTCAGATCCTCGGTATCGGACGTACAGGTCACATCGGTTTCAACGAGCCCGGTTCTGCACCAAATTCCGGCACACGCCTGGTTACCCTGGATGATTTGACCAGACGGGATGCGGCCCGAGATTTCGGCGGTAAATCTTTTGTACCGACAAAAGCAATTACCATGGGTGTGGGTACCATTTTCAAAGCCAGGGAAATTATCCTTATGGCCTGGAACAGGAAAAAAGCACCAATTATCAAGAAAACTGTTGAAGGGGAAATCTCAAGTGAGGTTCCGGCTACTTATCTGCAGTTATCTGAGCATGTCGAGTTCATCTTAGATCAGGATGCCGCATCAATGCTGACCCGTTTCGATACGCCATGGTTGGTTAAAGATTGTATATGGGACGAAAAATTAACCCGGAAAGCCGTGATATGGCTGGCCAATACCCTTAATAAGCCGGTACTGAAACTGACGGACGACGACTATAACAATAACGGAATGGCCCAGCTCGCCGTTGAGCGTGGCCCCGTTTATAACATCAATATCAACATATTTAACAAGCTGCAGCACACCATCACCGGATGGCCGGGCGGTAAGCCAAATGCGGATGATTCGCAAAGACCAGAAAGGGCAGAGCCCGCTAAAAAGCGCTCCATCATTTTCTCTCCGCACCCTGACGACGATGTCATTTCCATGGGCGGCACATTTATCCGCCTGGTGGATCAGAAACAAGATGTGCATGTCGCCTATCAAACTTCCGGCAATACCGCTGTCTGGGATGATGATGCCTTACGTTTTGTGGAGTTCAATATCGATTTTTCTGAAAAAATGGGACTGGAAACTTCCAAGCTGAAGAACCTTTACCAGAATATGCGTTCTTTTACTGATCAAAAGAAACCCAACCAGACCGATACACCCGAGATACAAACCGTAAAAGGACTGATCAGAAAGGGAGAAGCGATTGCCGGCGCACGTTATTGTGGCCTGGATGACGATCATATTCACTTTATGGCCTTGCCATTCTATGAGAGCGGTAAGAGCCAGAAAAATCCGGTTACCGATGCCGATGTCGTGTTGACGATGGAATTACTGCAAAAAGTAAAGCCACACCAGGTATTTGCTGCAGGCGATTTTGAAGATCCGCACGGAACACATATTGTTTGCTTTAACATCATCGTAGATGCTTTAAGACGCCTGGCTAAAACCGAAGACTGGGTAAAAGATTGCTGGCTATGGATGTACCGTGGTGCCTGGCAGGAATTTGAGACCCACGAAATTGAAATGGCAGTTCCACTCAGTCCGCAGGAAGTTGAAAGAAAGAAATTTGCAATTTTTAAACACCAGTCTCAAAAGGACAGGGCAGTTTTCCCGGGCGATGACGCAAGGGAATTCTGGCAACGTGCGGAGGACAGGAACAGAGAAACCGCGCAGGCTTATGACAACCTTGGTTTAGCGGAATATGAAGCGATGGAAGCTTTTGTTCGTTATAAATTTTAGTATATTCATACCGCTATTGCTGGGTGCAATAGCGGTATCTATTTTTTAAAATTATGAACCAATCTCAAATTGCACAGCACGCATCGGTTAGGTTATTATCACTTGATTTCTTCAGAGGAGCAACAGTTGCGGCCATGATTCTGGTGAATAATCCCGGAGATTGGGGTCATATCTATGCGCCGCTTGAACATGCGAACTGGAATGGCTGCACACCAACGGACCTTATATTCCCATTCTTCCTTTTTATTGTCGGCGTATCGATCGCCTATGCGATGAGCAGTAAAAAGGCCGACGCCGCTACACACAAACAAACCGTATTAAAAGCTTTAAAAAGAGCGCTAATCCTATTTGGACTTGGCCTATTCCTGTCTCTCTACCCTAAAGTTTTTACTGCGCCGCTCGATGCGTTTAAACAGGTACGTATTCCAGGGGTACTACAGCGCATTGCCGTCGTCTTTTTTATCTCGGCAATAATATTTCTTAAAAACGGGGAAAGAAGAATATTTAAAATCTTTATTGCGCTACTTGCGGTTTATTGGGCCTTAATGACTTTTGTCCCTGTACCGGGAGTGGGATACCCCAATCTGGAGAAGGAAACCAACCTGGGTGCATGGCTGGATCGCAGCATCCTTACCGAAGCCCACCTTTGGAAATCTTCAAAAACATGGGATCCTGAAGGTATCCTAAGCACCCTCCCTGCTATTGCAACCGGCCTTTTTGGAATACTTGTTGGAGTTTACTTAAAACGCAGGGACATTGATGATGCGACCAAAGTAGCCTGGCTATTCTGCACAGGGACAATAGCGGTTGCCCTTGGCTTATTATGGGACCTGCAGTTTCCCATCAACAAATCGTTATGGACAAGCTCCTTTGTGCTCTATACGGGCGGTCTGGCCACCATGACCTTA
>CBFGNP010000739.1:0-2604 GCA_965650095.1 uncultured Pedobacter sp.
CCATTGACCAGGGGCCGATTATTGTAATGATAGAAAATTACCGCAGTGGTTTATTATTGAAATTATTTATGAGCAGTCCGGATGTAAAAAAAGGACTTAAAAAATTAGGGTTCAACAGCCCTGCTTTGTAGATTATGGCTTTGAAAAAACACATTTCTTTATTCCTCATGCTCATCTTCGGTATAGGGGCATTCGCGCAAAAGAAACAGCGTACCTACTGCAATCCAATAAATCTGGATTATGGGTACACACCTATTCCAAATTTTTCAGAACAAGGCAGGCACCGGGCCACAGCAGATCCGGTAATTGTTACTTATAAAGGTGATTATTATCTGTTCTCTACCAATCAATGGGGCTATTGGTGGAGCAGCGATATGTACAACTGGAAATTTGTATCTAAAAATTTTCTAAGACCGGAGCACAAAGTTTACGATGATCTTTGCGCACCCTCGGTATGGATCCAGGGTGATACCATGCTTGTTTTTGGCTCTACATACTCCAGGAATTTCCCGATATGGATGAGCACCGATCCTAAAAACAACCAATGGAAGGAAGCGGTTCATGAATTCGAGATCGGTGGCTGGGACCCAGCCCATTTTATAGATGAGGACGGCAGATTATACATGTACAATGGCAGCAGCAATGTTTATCCGTTATATGGAATTGAGCTGAACCGCAAAACATTTGAGCCCATTGGTACACGGAAAGAACTTTTACTCCTGAACCCCGATCGTTTTGGCTGGCAGCGTTTTGGGGAATTCCTGGACAATACCTTTCTGGATCCATTTATGGAAGGCGCCTGGGTAACCCGGCACAACGATAAATATTACCTTCAGTACGGTGCACCCGGAACAGAATTCAGTGGTTATGCTGACGGAGTGGCTATAGGCAAAAGTCCTCTGGGGCCTTTTGAACACCAATCGCTCCCCTTCTCCTATAAACCAGGTGGCTTTGCCCGTGGTGCTGGTCATGGGGCCACTTACCAGGATAAATGGAGCAATTACTGGCATGTAGCCACCATAGCCATATCCGTAAAAAATAATTTTGAACGCAGGCTTGGCATATGGCCAGCCGGCTTCGACAAAGACGATGTCATGTATATGGATGCGGCGTTTGGCGACTACCCACATTTCCTGCCTACTGAAAAGTCCAATCATCTAAAAAGTGGTTTCACCGGCTGGATGTTGCTTAACTACAATAAACCCGTTAGGGTATCCTCCACTTATGGTGCTTACGCTGCCAACAATGCAGTTGATGAAAGCATTAAAACCTATTGGAGCGCAGCAACCGGTAATCAAGGAGAATGGATCCAGACAGATCTTGGAAATATTTCCAAAGTAAATGCCATTCAGATCAACTATGCAGACCAGGACGCAGAATTTCTGGGCAAACAGCAGCATATTTATCATCAATACAGGCTATGGACCTCAACTGATGGCATCAAATGGAAAATACTGGCAGATAAAAGTAAGAACAAAACCGATGTCCCCCATGATTACATTGAACTGGAACAGGCTATAACAAGTCGTTTCATCAAGCTGGAGAACATACATATGCCCACCGGAAAATTTGCCATTAGTGGTATCCGGGTTTTTGGAAACGCAAGCGGCAACCCGCCGAAAAGTGTAGAAGGACTCGTGGTGCTCAGAACAGAGAAAGATAAACGCAGTGCCTGGATAAAATGGCCGCCTGTAGCCGATGCTTACGCTTATAATATTTACCTGGGTACAGCACCTGATAAATTATACAATTGCATTATGGTATACAATTCCAATGAGTATTGGTATAAAGGAATGGATAAAGACAAGCCCTATTATTTCAGCATTGAAGCCATTAATGAAAGTGGCGTATCTAAAAAGACCAGCGTTATCAGGGTCAACTAAACAAGCCTTGACAAAATTTAAAAACACATGATCATGAAAGCGACATCTTTAAATCTTATCACTCTTTTATACACTATAGCGCTGTTTTTAAGTGGGGGCATAGCAATGGCACAGAAAAAAAAAACGGTTCCTTCCGCCAATCAGAAAATGAACACTTTTATCAGGACGCTGATGTCAAAAATGACATTGGATGAAAAGATAGGCCAACTCAATTTGCTTACCGGAGGAGAGGCGACGACCGGGTCGGTAATCAGTACAGATGTCGAAAATAAAATAAAAAAAGGACAGGTTGGAGGTATTTTTAGTCTGACCACTCCTGCAAAGATCCGTAAGACACAGGAAGCAGCCGTCACACAAAGCCGGCTAAAAATTCCGATTATATTTGGCCAGGACGTAATCCATGGTTACAAAACTACCTTTCCCATACCCCTTGCGTTATCTTGCAGCTGGGACATGACCCTGATTGAGAACACAGCCCGGATTGCAGCTGTTGAAGCTACGGCAGATGGCATCAACTGGACCTTCTCCCCTATGGTGGATATTTCGAGGGACCCGCGCTGGGGAAGGATATCTGAAGGTTCAGGAGAAGATCCTTACCTGGGGTCGCAAATCGCCAGAGCAATGGTTCGCGGTTACCAGGGGGATGACCTCTCGAAATACAATACGATGATGGCTTGTGTAAAACATTTTGCCCTTTATGGTGCCGCTGAAGCAGGTAGGG
>CBFGNP010000740.1:0-2600 GCA_965650095.1 uncultured Pedobacter sp.
CTTTACCTGTGCATGGCTCAGGTTACTCCATAAAATAAAGGTCAGTATTAATTTCAAAAGATGCTTTGGCCTCATATGCTATTCAGTTTGCTGTGTTTTATATTTGGTTTTGCTGTGGATCTGATTTATCCGGCCGAAAATTAGGCAAGCTTGTTTTAATATCCAACATGGCCCATCCTGTATAGCGCATGGCGCTGGCGACAAGGATGGGGCAGGTTGCAACACCGCTAAAATGATCCTATTTTAGGGTCATTTTGCATTGAAATCTAAAAGCAAATCCACCAAATGAGGCTGTTTAAACGTTTACTCCTGCTGCTTATTTTTATCGCCCCGATGCTTGCCCTTGCGCAGAACAGCGAGCGGGCAAAATTGGTACCCAAACCCTTGTACAGGGATCCGGTGTATGATGGTGCGGCAGATCCGGTAGTGATCTGGAATAAAGCCGAAAAAAAATGGTTTATGCTTTATACCAACCGGCGCGCCAACGTTAAAGACTTAGATGGTGTAAGCTGGGTACATGGGACAAGGATAGGCATCGCAGAATCGAAGGATGGGATCGACTGGAAGTATAGGGATACCTGTGACATCCAGTACCGCTTACCGGACTATACACACTGGGCTCCTGAAGTCATTGAAGACAAGGGTCTCTATCATATGTACCTCACTTACGTTCCTGGCATTTTTAAAGACTGGAGGCATCCAAGATACATCATCCACTTAACCAGCAGCAACCTGATCAACTGGAAATTTGAGTCGAAACTTCAGTTGGCTTCCGAACGTTGCATTGATGCTTGTGTATTTAAAATGCCTGAGGGCGGATGGCGCATGTATTACAACAATGAGCTGGACGGAAAATCTATCTATTATGCGGACAGCGACGACCTTTATCACTGGAAAGACAGTGGCAAGCGCGTCATTGGCGACCGTGGTGGCGAAGGCCCCAAGGTCTTTTTTTGGAAAGACACGTACTGGATGATCGTTGACAACTGGAAGGGCCTGGGTGTCTACGCTTCTAAAGACCTGAAGGACTGGAAAAGACAAGCTGACAACATTTTACAAACCCCGGGAAAAGGCAAAGACGATGGCGTGATGGGCGGTCATGCAGACGTAATAGTCAATAAAGGCCGGGCTTTTATCTATTATTTTACCCACCCGGGCAGAACGCCCGAGCATGCAGGAACAGACAGTTACGAAAGCCGCCGCAGCAGCTTACAACTGGCGGAGCTGGAATACTTAAACGGCAAGATTAGCTGTGACAGAGACAAACCATTAAAACTAGCTATAACCAATTAAACACACAAAATTTAACATGAGATTCAAACTTACCTTTTTACTGACTTTTTTGACTGTGGTGGTCTTCGGCCAGTCCGGCAATCCGGTACGGGCGACCTACAACTTCAATCCCGGCTGGAAATTGTATGTGGGTGATGCCGCAGGTGCAGAATTGCCGGACTTCAACGATAAAGATTGGAAAGCCATTACTTTGCCACATGCCTGGAATGAAGATGATGCTTTTAAAAAATCAATAGAGGATCTACCTACAGGGATCTCCTGGTACCGCAAGCATTTTAAGATCCCCGCCTCAGATGCCGGCAAAAAGATATTCCTGGAATTTGAAGGTGTTCGCCAGGCCGGCGAATTCTATCTGAACGGAAAATTTATCGGCTTGCATGAAAACGGAATTATGGCTTTTGGTTTCGACATTACCGACGGGCTGAAGCCTCAGGGCGAAGAAAATGTATTGGCCGTACGCATCAACAATGCCTGGAACTATAAGGAAAAAGCGACCAATTCTGGCTATCAATGGAATGACAAAAACTTCAATGCCAACTATGGTGGCCTGCCCAAAAATGTACGGCTGCATGCCACAGGAAAATTATACCAGACCCTGCCCTTATATACGACCTTAAAAACAACAGGCAATTATATTTATGCCCGGGATTTTGATATACCAGCTCGCTCTGCGACTATTGTCGCCGAATCAGAGATCAGGAACGAGAATAGCACCGATCAGAATGTTCAATATGAGGTTGATATCAGGGATGCCGAGGGTAAGCTGCTAAAGACCTTTACCGGACATCCGGAAAGCATTAAGCCGGGTGAAACAAAGACCCTTACTGCGGCAGCATCCCTAAGCGGCCTTAATTTCTGGAGCTGGGGTTACGGTTATCTGTATGCGGTGACTACCCGCTTAAAAACGGGTGGCCAGGTCGTGGATGAAGTGACGACCAAAACCGGTTTCAGAAAGGCTGAATTTAAAAATGGCATGGTCTACCTGAACGACCGGGTGCTGATGATGAAAGGCTATGCACAACGGACCAGCAATGAATGGCCAGCCATTGGCCTTTCCGTTCCGGCATGGATGAGCGACTATAGCAATAAGTTAATGGTGCAAAGCAATGCAAACCTGGTACGCTGGATGCACATTACCCCCTGGAAACAAGATATTGAGTCTTGCGACCGTGTAGGTCTGATCCAGGCTATGCCTGCCGGAGATGCGGAGAAAGATGTGCAAGGGGTAAGATGGGAACAACGAAAAGCGGTGATGCGCGATGCGATCATCTACAACCGGAACAACCCTAGCATCTTGTTTTACGAAT
>CBFGNP010000741.1:0-2599 GCA_965650095.1 uncultured Pedobacter sp.
CGCCCATTCCTGAAAAAATAATGGACACTGCATTGTTCCATTGGTCTTCCGCCAAACTTTGCAGAAAATAATCAATAGCCATATGCGCTCCTTTAGCGCAGGAAGGACTAAAAAGCAAAAGTTGTCCGTTATGAATGCCCATGTCCTTTTCCGGTGGGATCAGATAAACATGGTCTGGCATAACCGCCATTCCATCTTCAACCTCTACAACGGGCATAGCTGTAGATTGTTGCAACAACGCGACAATATCACCTTTAAGCTCAGCCTGGAAATGCATGACAATTACAAAAGCAAATCCACTATCAACAGGCATATGTAAAAAGAACTGCTCGAACGACTGAAATGAACCAGTAGCCCCCCCTAAGGCAATGATCGGAAAAAATTCAGGCTGAGTGCTTTTTGCTAGGCGATGAGCTACTTCCTTCGTCAAATCTTCATCATTAATAATTTCCGGATAGTTTGTTCTTTTCATTCTCCTTTAATATCAGCTCAAGGTATTGAGCTAAAATAATAGTTTATATCAGAATTAAATTATTGATCTCCCAACGTTTCAGTAGGTTACACTACACGGTTACGTTCCCAAGGCTAAAAATTAAGTATATATATTAATAAAAACAACACTTATGCTTAAAAAAAATCTTCGGTTTTGAGCCTATTGGGCCCCATGAGTCTAACTGTATGCCATTTCGCCAGCACGGGAAGCGCTGATTACCCGCTTTTTGCGCTGATCACTCTTCAAATTAACTGCGTTCGGGATATCAGGTATTAATACCTGAACAGGAAATTAATACCTGATTTTCATATTATCAAATCAAACGCCTGAACAGCGGGTTTAAGGGTTAATTGTTTTATTAAATTAATCAATTTTTTCCTTATGTATGTACTTGGTATCAATGCGGTATTCCATGATTCCTCCGCCTGTATATTTAAAGATGGGATGATGCTTGCCGCAGCAGAAGATGAGCGTTTTACAGGCATTAAGCATGGTAAAAGACCTATTCCGTTTTCTACTTACGAGCTGCCGTTTGCAGCAATTGCCTATTGCCTGGAAGTCGCGGGCATCCACCTAAGCGATGTGGATCATATAGCCTACTCTTTTGACCCCTATTTACTCATCGGCAAAGACCATGTTAATGATCCGCTAACCACCATCCCTTTTCATTCTACGGAAGTCCCGGATCGAAATTCTACTGAAAGTCCGTGGAACAATCTTTTTCTATCTGCTATCATTAACGCTCCGGCCCAGCTGGTCGACGGATATCCCCATCACCTGCAAAAATGGTTTAAAGGCTGCAGGCGAACCGATCTGGTCTGGCATTTTGTCGAACACCATTTATCACATGCAGCCAGCGCATATTTCCCTTCACCTTTTAACGAGGCTGCCGTAATTACACTTGATGGCCGCGGCGAGGTTTCGACCACAACGTATAACATCGGGCAGCAAAATGAACTTACACGTATAACCGATGTTCGTATGCCACATTCACTTGGCTTATTGTATGAAAGTATAACCAGTTACCTGGGCTTCCTTCATTCTTCTGATGAATATAAGGTAATGGCTCTGGCATCTTATGGCAGGCCAGAATTTGTAAAGGATTTCAGGGAGATCATCACGGTAGGCAAGCGTGGCCAGTACACCATACAGAATGAGAACTTAGCAGAGCGCTTTGGCCCGGCCAGGTTATGGGATGAGGAATTTACCAGTCACCATTTTAACATTGCACATTCATTACAGTATGTGTTGGAAGAAACAGTACTGGAACTCAGCAATTGGTTCCAGCAGGAAACAAAGCTGGAGAATCTTTGTCTTGCGGGCGGAGTGGCCCTAAATTGTGTGTTGAATGCAAAGATAAGAGATCTCGGCGCATTTAAAAAAGTATGGGTACAACCTGCTGCAGGCGATTCCGGAACCGCACTCGGTGCCGCTATGTGGGTGGATCAGCAACAAAGAAAGAGCGGGCAAAAGGATTTCGTCATGACCCATGCGTACTGGGGACCTGACTATACAGATAGCCAGATCGAAAAATTCCTTAGATGGGCTAAAGTTCCCTATAAAAAAATGGAAGATGTGGCTACAGAAACCGCACAATTGCTGGCTGATAATAAAATCATTGGCTGGTTCCAGGGCCGAATGGAATTCGGACCAAGGGCATTAGGCAGCCGATCCATTCTTGCGTCACCGATTGATCCGGATATGCAAAGGAGATTGAATGAAGTGAAAGACCGGGAAGATTTCAGGCCGGTTGCACCGGTAGTACTGGAAGAAGATGCAGCGGAATGGTTTAATGATGCTGTACAGTCACCTTTCATGCTGTTCATCTTTGATGTTGCGGATGAAAAAGAAGATCAGATTCCAGCCGTAAAACATATAGACGGAACAGCACGAATTCAAACCATCAATGCACAACAGCATCCTCAATACTATAAGATGCTAAAGGCATTTAAGGAAAAAACAGGGATACCCGTATTGGTCAATACCTCTTTCAACACTTTGGGCAAACCAATCGTTTGTACGCCAAGGGATGCTCTGGGTTGCTTCTGGACCTCCCCTTTTGATGCTTTGGTCATGGGCTCATTTTTAGTTGAAAAAGAATATGGA
>CBFGNP010000742.1:0-2598 GCA_965650095.1 uncultured Pedobacter sp.
TTTTCTGCAACCCTGCAGTGGCAGAATATGGATCTTGGCATGAACCAATCAAATAGACAACGGATAACAACATTTGGAAAAGATTTTTATACCACCACCAATTATATTTATGAAACTGATGTGTTCATCCTGAATTTCAGCTTTAACCTGAACAAACTTATCGGTAAATCCAAACTTCCTACCAGCGAATTCGGCGATAAGGAGTTTTAAGATGGCAGTAACCTCTATCAATAACATATTCTAAAAATCGGCGTCATCTCCTGGAGCAAAGCGTAGTGTTCCAAAGGAAACTTCTTCGGAGATGACGATTCATTGGCGCTGAGCTTACATGGTCAAAATTCCTGATTTTTACGATATATATTTTAGCATTCCTGTTTTTGTCGCGCTATTTAAGACCGCTACAAAATTTACCGCAGGAATACGCTTTCCGCAGAAGCAGCACAATATGTCTTGAATCAATGTGGTATTACCGCGTATTAATAATACAACGGCGACATGCGAATATCAGACAGCTTTCCCATTCTGTTTTGATAAGAAAAATCGTAACTTGCAGTAGACCAAATATACTAGCATGCAGTTGTTATTGCCCTACGCTGACCCAACGAAATATCTACAGGAACTGACGACGAAGTACGGTTTTTCCTCAAGGGATACCTGGTCCTCCAAGAGCATTATCCTTCCAGAGCATATGGGGACTGGATTTGTTCAGGTTTTTATCAAAAACGATATCCATTTTTTTCGCGGCATCTGGGATTTTAATGAACCTACACAATTTTATTCTCCCGACCCGGTCGGACAGCGAGGGTTGATCGATTTTCGGATCAGCAATGAAGACCAGCTCTTACATTCCGCTGCACTGGAAGGCGCTAAGAAATTTGGCTGGGAAATTACCCGTGTTGATGGAATACGTTTTTTTATCCCGGAGGCATACTTTATAGGAAATATAACGGAGTTAAGCAGACGGTTTCAAAGCTGTGCACATCATCCTCAAGTTAAACAGCTCATCAAGCAGCTCTTTGAGATTTCCGCCCGCGACTTTTCCAATACCATGCTTCTGGACGCCAAGTTGACGGAATTTATATATTACCTGATCCGCCATTTAAGTCAGAAGGAAATAGAACCTGCTGATGGCGATGGCCTTACCCAAAGACGTTTGGACAGTATAAGAGAAGCACATACCCGGATCATGTCTAACATGGACACAGAAATAAGCGTTTTACAGCTGAGCCGTTGGGTTGGACTGAATGAGTGTGATCTTAAAAGGGATTTTAAAAAAGTATACGGATTGCCGATCCGTCAATATATTATTCAACAAAAAATCCAGATGGCAAACCTATTGGTTGCCGAGAACCATGTTGATTTTGCCGAGGCCGCAAGGAGTTTGGGTTATACCAACATCAGGTATTTCGAAATGCTTTTTAAGCGTTATTACGGTAAAATATAGAAATTCCCGTTTCGACTAAATTAATTCCCGTTTCGATTTTTATAATGCATGCATAATAATTAGTTTCATGTCAGCAAGCAAAACTTGCCGCTAACCAACTATTTTTATGCTGAATTTATCTGTGCTTTTGGAGGATAGTGCCTCAAGATTCGGAACCCGTCCGGCTTTCAGCGCCGGCAGCACTGATTTTACTTTTCACCAGGTAAATGTTATGGCCAACCAGCTAGCCAATGCACTTAAAAAACTAGGCATCAGGAAAGGTGAAAAGGTGGCCATGACTTGCCCAAACTGCATCTGGTTTCCGGTTATTTATTATGCAGTGCTAAAAACAGGTGCTGTAATGGTTCCACTGAATATCCTCCTTAAGTCTGATGAAATAAAATACCACCTTCAGGATGCCCAGGCAGCGTTTTATTTTTGTTTTGAAGGAACTCCTGAAATGCCGGTTGGGAAATTAGGTTGGAATGCTTTTGACCAGGTACCTGGCTGCAGGAATTTTGTTTTGATAGGCGCCGACAAGCCTGCTCAGAAAGGAAGTTATACGTTGGCTGAACTGATGGCCGGAGAAGATGAAGACTTTGATAGCTGCGTTACCGATGCAGAAGATACGGCTGTGATTATTTATACATCTGGAACTACAGGAAGGCCAAAAGGCGCAGAACTTACCCATATCAATCTTTATTGTAATGCCGTTCTCTCTACTGAACTGTTTTCCCTTTCTCAAACAGATGTCCAATTGATTGTTCTTCCGTTATTCCATGTATTCGGCATGACGGTGTTGATGAACGCAGGCCTTTACAGGGCAGCTCATGGTATCCTTTTGCCACGGTTTGATGCGAAAGATGTTATCGAAAATATCAATAAACATCAGGTAAGCATTTTTGCAGGCGTACCCACAATGTACTGGATAATGGCCAGCTATATCCATCCCGAAATCACTGACCAGCAGGTGAGTAATGCTTTGCGGATCTGCATTTCTGGCGGAGCTTCTCTGCCACTGGCTGTACTGGAGGGTTTTGAGCAAAGGTTCGGTGTTCAGGTGCAGGAAGGATATGGGATGAGCGAAGGCTCTCCGGTAGTCACCTTCAACGATCCAAAAATTGGGCGCAAACCCGGATCTATCGGTACCCCGGTTTGGGGTGTCTGCGTAAAAA
>CBFGNP010000743.1:0-2583 GCA_965650095.1 uncultured Pedobacter sp.
CATGGTCACGTTCCTGTCGACATAGGACCTCAGCAGCACCCTGGATCTGTTGATCAGTATTGCCGAAATGTCTTTATCCTTAACCGCTTCCTGTTTGGTCTTAGCATATATTTCTCCCAGCAAATGAAGGATCATGCCCGAGATCAGCTGCTGATAGCCCGGCTGTTCAATTCTGGTATGCTCAATGATGGCAGAGAACAGGTTGATGAGGTGATCGTGGATGCCGATCTGCAACACACTTTGCCTGGGGGTGATGAAATGGTTTTGAACGATGTTTTGAACAATATTGCCTTTAAAGCCTACCCAAAACTCATCCCAGCCGGTATCCGGATCAGGTTTGAACCGGTGCCACTCCTGCGGGAACAGGAGCATCACGGCACCTTCTCTGATTTCAACCTTTTTATGGCTTGCCGACTCAAATGTTACAGCCCCTCTGGAGATATAAATAATCTGATATTCGTCTAATACCCGCCCTTTATCCCAATTGAAATAATGACCGGATGGATGGCCTGGTGGCGGATAGCTGACCGCGCTGTCAATCCGGTTATATCCAGCATTTAGCACATGCAACCCCCAATTGACATCCTCATCACTTACAGGAAGATATTTGAAATGGTTAGTCATTAATTTTGTATCAATAAGTATATGTTGTTTATCAGATTCTACATTGATTCAATAAACTTAAATGGCAATTTTTGCTTTACCTAAATATAAATCCTGATATGAATACTTTCACGCCAAGTTCGACAAAACAATCGTTTTTACCTAAAAAATCAAATTCAGACCTTAAAATAGGCTTATTCGGCATTGGCCTGGATACCTATTGGCCGCAATTCGAAGGTTTAAAAGAACGGCTGGAAGGCTATCTGGGTGTAGTGGAAAAGAACCTTTCTGCGATTCATCCTCAAATCATCAATGCTGGTCTGGTAGACAATCCCAATAAGGCCTTCGCTGCCGGTAAGCTGTTTAAAACGGCCGATGTAGATGTTATTTTTCTATATGTAACCACTTATGCACTTTCCTCCACAGTATTACCTGTGGTACAACGTGCAAAAGTGCCGGTCATCATCCTTAACCTGAGTCCTGAGGCGGCCATCGATTATGCTTCGTTTAATGCAATGACCGATCGTACGAGGATGACCGGGGAGTGGCTGTCTTACTGTTCGGCCTGCCCGGTGCCGGAAATAGCCAATGTGTTTAATCGTGTGGGGATCAAGTTCCACCAGATCACAGGTATGTTGCATAACGATCCGGAATGCTGGAAGGAGATTGGGGAATGGGTGGAAGCTGCCCGCGTGGCCAACACCATGTTTTACAACAGAATGGGTTGCATGGGACATTATTATAGTGGAATGCTGGATATTTATTCGGACCTGACCCAGCAATATGCCCATTTTGGCGGGCACATTGAATTGCTTGAAGTGGAAGAACTGGCCAGTTTGCGTAAAGCGGTAACCGCGGAGGAAATGAACGAGCGGCTGAACCTGTTCTATGAGACCTTTGATGTGCAGCAGGACTGTTCCGCTGAAGAGCTGGAAAAGGCAGCCATCACTTCGGTAGCGCTTGATAAACTGGTTGAACAGCACCAGTTGGGCTCCATGGCGTATTATTATAAGGGCACCGGAAATATAGATAACGAAGAAGCCATCAGCTCTATCATTCTTGGCAATTCATTGCTGACCGCACAGGGGATCCCTGTAGCCGGCGAATATGAGATCAAGAATGCCCAGGCGATGAAGATCATGGATGGTTTTGGTGCTGGCGGATCGTTCACTGAATACTACGCCATGGATTTTGCTGCGGATGTGGTATTGATGGGACATGATGGCCCGGGGCACATTGCCATTGCCGAAGGTAAAACGAAAGTCAGACCATTGGGTGTATACCACGGAAAGGTTGGTAAAGGAGTGTCTGTAGAGATGTCGGTAAAGAATGGCCCGGTTACCCTCTTGTCGGTGGTGGAACAAAAGGGCGGAAAACTCATGCTGCTGGTCGCAGAGGCGGAATCTGTACCAGGAGAGATCTTACAGATCGGAAATACAAACAGCCGATACAAGTTCCCGATAGGCGCCCGGAATTTTGTAAACAGCTGGAACAGTCACGGCCCCGCTCACCACTGCGCGATTGGTATAGGTCACATCAGTTCGAAAATTGAAAAGCTGGGCCAGCTGTTAAACATGGATGTCGTAAAAGTCTGTTAAGTGGTTTTCTTACTGATCCTGTAAATGGCGAACATGGTCAGTGCAGACAGGACGCTTAATACAAGGTAACTGGCGCTGAGGTGATGTTCGTCTTTTGCAGGTAGAAAAGAGATGACACTATAACTTAAAAAGGAAACAATTACATAGGTGATTCCACCGGTTAAGCCGCTGGCAATTCCGGCATTTTTGGGAAACAGGCTCAGACAGAAAGTAAAATAGTTGTTGAAAATGTAGCCGGCCGTTACATGGATCAGAAAAGCGAATAATATCATCGTGTAGAGACTGGAAACAAATTGGACGCATACCACCATTGCTAAAACAAATGCGATCTGAAACAAGAGGTTCGCGGCCATTTTTCTAAAGAACGGCCGGTTTATGGTTG
>CBFGNP010000744.1:0-2578 GCA_965650095.1 uncultured Pedobacter sp.
CATTCTATTACCATGATCCTCTGACCATGATTGTTGAAGATCACAATGTCGGTCCGCTTTTGAAGCCGGTTCAGGCTTAGGCCACCTTCTATCTGGATCAGTGATTTAGGGAATTTCTTTTCCAGGATCAGAAACTGGATAAAGTGTTGTCTTACCCATTCTTCTGGCGTTAATACCAGATGTTTCTTTCTTACCTCGTCAAATATGAAATGCCGGGCCTCCTTCAGCGTGATTTTAAAGGGGTACTCTGGTAGGTTAAGTGGTGTAGGGATAAATGACATTTGTGCAAAAGTAGATATTTTTTTTATCTAAGTTTTATCTAAGTTTACACCATTATATGAGTGCTGCCGACATAATAAAAGACATTAAAGCCAGAAAGTTTAAGCCCGTTTACCTTTTACACGGTGAGGAACCTTATTATATAGACCAGATCATTCATTATATGGAAGACCATATCCTGAATGACATGGAAAAAGGTTTCAACCAAACCGTATTGTACGGAAAAGACACGGATATGGCCACGGTGATGAATGCTGCCAAACGGTATCCGATGATGTCTGATTACCAGCTTATCATCGTAAAAGAGGCACAGGAATTGAAATGGGCAAAAGAAACTGAGGGCAACAGTAAGACAGCGGAATTCGTACTGAACTATTTCGAAAAGCCATTGCCAAGTACGATCCTGGTACTTGGCTATAAGTATGCCAATTTTGATAAGCGTAAAAAGATCTATAAAGCAATTGATAAGAATGGCCTGGTCTTTCAATCAGAGCTTGTGCGCGATTATAAGCTTGCTCAGTGGATCGACGACCTGGTAAAGGAAAAGGGCTATAAGATCGCTCCTCAGGCATCAGCGTTAATGGCAGAATACCTGGGCGCGGATCTGTCCAAGATTGCTAATGAGCTGGAAAAATTGCTTTTAAATATTGGTAAAGAAACTACGATCGACACCGATATCATTCAAAAAAATATTGGAATCAGCAAAGAGTATAACGTATTTGAACTGCAAAAGGCATTGGCCGTAAAAAATGTGCTGAAGTGTAACCAGATCATCAATTACTTCGCCGACAACCCCAAGGCCAATCCAATGGTGATGGTGATGGCCAATCTGAGTGCCTATTTCACTAAAATATTGAAGTATCATTATTTACCCAATAAAGGAGATGCAGCAAAAGAGCTGGGGGTAAATCCCTATTTCGTGAAGGACTTCGAAACAGCCGCCCGCAGTTACAGCCTACCCAAAACTTTCGATATCATCAGCCTGATGAGGGAATACGATCTTAAAAGTAAGGGAGTGGACAGTACCGGCAATACAACCGATGGCGAGCTGTTAAAGGAATTGCTGTTTAAAATGCTGCATTAATGACCTGGTTAAATCCCGGTCTGTCTTCAGTTTCTTTTATTTTAGTATTTTATTGACATTTATTGGTGTAGGTGGTTTGTTCTATGACTATTTATTTGATATTTGCCAATGCTTGGTTAAACAGAGAAACATCGCGCCAAAGCCAGAAATAACTTAACGTATGCCAATTAGAATTCTATTTACTGTTCTTCTCTTATCTTTTGTAATGAGCAGGTCAAATGCTCAGGAACTGGAGGGTAGCCTTAACCTTCATACATTTGCAGACAACAGGGAATATGCCCGGTCGCAACGATTCTCTCAGACCATATTCGGGTTGAGATTTTCTCCCGAGATCGGCTTAGCATTCGATAGCGTCCACCGGGTCAGGGTAGGATTCAATGCACTGCATGAATTTGGGTCCTCAAAATTCGCCGATAAGATTGGTCCGGTCGTGTATTATGAATTCAACAAGCGAAACTGGAATTTCTATATGGGGGTATTCCCAAGACACAATTTGCTTTCCGATTATCCACGTGCGGTGCTTACGGATACCTTCAATTATTACCGCCCAAACGTGGAGGGGATGTTGCTGAAATATGAAAATCAGAACTGGAAACAATTGCTGTTTATAGATTGGACCAGCAGGCAGACCGCAACAGACAGGGAGAATTTTATTTTTGGCTTCTCGGGCAGTTTCAAGAAAGATCTTTTCTTTATCTCACATTACGCGATGATGCTGCATAATGCGGGGCCTGCGATCGCTATTCCCGGCGACCATATTGAGGACAATGGGGCACTTGCAGTAAAGGTGGGGCTCGATCTCTCAGAGAAAACCTTTCTTGACTCTTTAACGATAAACACGGGGGGGCTAATGTCTTTCCAACGCGTGCGCAGCGTTGATGGCTGGAAGACACCTAAAGGGATATTGCTCGAGATGCAGATGGAGTACCATAGGTTTGGGATTACCAACTCATTTTATACAGGTGAAAGTCACCACATCACCTACGGAGATCAGTTTTATACTGCCAAAAGCTATAACCGGACCGACTTGTCCTGGCGGCCTGTTATCTATAAAGGCATTGAAGGCAAGTTTACGTTGTCCTTCCACTTTCTGGAAGGCGTGATAGATAGTCAGCAAAGCTTTGGGATCAGGTATAATATCAATTCTGCAAATCTTTTGAAACGTAAATCATCCAGGACTGGTCACTCCTGGTGATGATCGAAACGCAGATCAAT
>CBFGNP010000745.1:0-2572 GCA_965650095.1 uncultured Pedobacter sp.
TATGAAGATCCAAAGGTTACGCATATTCAGGGAGATATATAATGAAGGTTTCTAAGAAAATTCAGAAACCTTCATTGAGCTGTTATTCATTTAATTATTGCATTAAAAATTTGAAGCCGCCAATGTTCTTTAGGGCGATACCTGTTCCCCGTACAACGGCGCGGAGCGGATCTTCAGCTACGTGGACAGGAAGTTTTGTTTTTGCTGCTACACGTTTATCAAGGCCACGAAGTAATGCGCCCCCACCAGTCAAATAGATACCGGTCTGATAAATATCGGCAGAAAGCTCTGGAGGGGTAATCTCCAGCGCTTTTAATATGGCCTCCTCAATTTTAGAGATGGATTTATCCAGGCAATGTGCAATTTCGGTGTAAGATACGGTGATCTGCTTTGGTACGCCCGTCATGAGATCCCTTCCCTGAACAGCAAAGTCTGAGGGCGGATCCTGCAGCTCTGGTAAGGCTGCACCCACTTCAATTTTAATTTTCTCAGCTGTACGGTCGCCGATCATGATGTTATGCTGACGGCGAATGTAATTTACAATGTCAGAGTCAAAATTATCTCCGGCAACCCGGATCGACTGGTCGCACACAATACCTGATAAGGCAATTACCGCGATCTCCGTGGTCCCACCACCTATATCAATGATCATGTTACCCATTGGCTCTTCCACGTCAATTCCAATACCTACAGCTGCAGCCATTGGCTCATGAATCAGGTACACCTCTTTGGCGCCCGCAATTTCAGCCGAGTCCCTTACCGCACGTTTTTCCACCTCGGTAATTCCTGAGGGAATACATATGACCATTCTTAATGAGGGAAACATCCAGCCTTTACCGCCATTTAACATGCGGATCATCCCTTTGATCATGGCTTCAGCAGCGTTAAAATCCGCTATGACACCGTCTTTTAAGGGCCTTACTGTTCGGATATTATCATGGGTTTTACCTTCCATTTGCATGGCCTGCCTTCCGATCGCAATAATTTTATTTGTTTGTCTGTCAAAAGCAACAATTGAAGGTTCATCAACCACTACTTTATCATTATGTATAATCAAGGTATTAGCCGTACCTAAGTCGATAGCGACCTCTTGTGTAAACCAATTAAATAAACCCATTTATAGGTGATAATTTAAGTATTAATAATTCTGTGTACTTATAGTAATGTAAAACTACAGCTTTTTATTGTAATCACTGATAAATAATTAGTGTTTGAAGTGGCGCACCCCTGTAGTAACCATTGCAATTCCTTTTGCATTGGCCATATTTACAGAATCAGCATCTTTAATTGAACCACCTGGTTGTAAAACGGCGGTAATACCTGCTTCAGCAGCAATTTCCACACAATCAGGAAAAGGAAAGAAAGCATCAGAGGCCATTACAGATCCTTTCAGGTCAAAATTAAAAGCATCTGCCTTAACAATTGCCTGTTTTAAGGCGTCCACTCTTGAAGTTTGGCCAACCCCACTTGATAACAACTGGTTATTTTTTACAAATACAATGGTATTTGATTTGGTGTGTTTTACAATTTTGTTGGCAAAGTAAAGATCCTTTAACTCGGTTGAAGTAGGTGTTTTTTCAGTTACTGGTGTCATTTGCTCCGGTCCTTCGATAATTAAATCTTTATCCTGTTCAATTACACCATTTAATAGAGTCTTAAACTGTTTTTTGCTCAATTCCACGGGATTGCGTTGTAGAATCACCCTGTTCTTTTTAGTACGGAAGAGTTCGACAGCTTCAGGCTGGTAAGAAGGAGCGATCAGTACTTCAAAAAACAATTTGTTGATCTCTATAGCAGTAGCCAGGTCAATTTCCCGGTTCGCGATCAATACCCCTCCGAAAGCCGAAACCGGATCGCAGGCCAATGCCACATTCCATGCTTCTAAAATGCTTGATTTTGAAGCCACGCCACAGGCGTTGGTATGTTTCAATATGGCAAATGTAGGTTCTTTAAACTCGTCAATTAAGGCAACGGCAGCATCTACATCAACCAGGTTGTTATACGAAAGTTCTTTTCCGTTTAATTTAGTGAACATAGCATCCAGGTCCCCGAAGAACACACCTTCCTGGTGTGGATTTTCACCATATCTTAGCGTTTGCGCCTGGTTTATACTGTGCTTAAATACATTAAGAGGCTCTTCTGTATTGAAATAATTAAAAATTGCGGTATCGTAATGAGAAGAGGTATGGAATGCTTTTTTAGCAAAAGCTTTACGCTGTGCCAAAGTGGTCTCTCCATTTTGTGCTTCCAGTTGCTGTTGTAAACTGGAATAATCGTCTTTCGAGGCGAGGATGACCACATCATTGAAATTTTTTGCAGCAGCCCTGATCAGGGAAATGCCACCAATATCTATTTTTTCGATGATGTCTGACTCAGAACCACCGGCCTTAACCGTTTCTTCAAAAGGGTATAAGTCGACAATGACCAGATCAATTTCTGGGATCTCGTACTGAGCAATCTGTTCCTGATCTGATCCAAGCGCTCTGCGGTTTAAAATGCCACCAAAAACTTTTGGGTGTAACGTTTTCACTCTTCCTCCTAAAATGGAAGGATAACCGGTAAGGTCTTCAAC
>CBFGNP010000746.1:0-2551 GCA_965650095.1 uncultured Pedobacter sp.
CACCTAAGTTTTCGGTGCCGCCATATTCGTTCCTTGCGGCCTCTTCTGTCTTACGGGAAAAATCGAAGTACAGCATCGAAGCCACAGCATCGACCCTCAATCCGTCGACATGAAATTTATCCAGCCAGTACAAAGCATTACTGATTAAGAAAGAGCGAACCTCGTTCCTGTCGTAGTTGAATATATAGGACTTCCAGTCGGGATGAAAGCCCTTGCGCATATCCGAATGCTCGTATAGATGCGTACCGTCAAAATGATAAAGCCCATGCGCATCGCCGGGAAAATGTGAGGGTACCCAATCCAAAATAACCGCTATATCATTCTTATGCAGCTCATTGATCAGGTACATCAATTCCTGCGGCGTTCCATGTCTGGAACTTGCAGCAAAATATCCGGTAATCTGATAACCCCAGGAAGGAAAATAAGGATATTCCATCACCGGCATGAGCTCAACATGTGTAAAACCCATATCTAATACATAAGGGACCAGGCTGTTGGCGATTTCGACATAGGTCAGTACCCTGTCCGGCTCACTGGGATCGCGCTGCCAGGAGCCCAGGTGTACTTCATAAACCGACATCGGTTTATTTAGCGCATTTAATTTAGCACGTTTGCTTAGCCAGGCTTTGTCCTTCCATTTGTAATCGTTATCCCAGACAATAGAAGCCGTTTTAGGGGGATGCTCCCATCTTTTTGCATAAGGATCACCTTTCTCCACCTCTACGCCATCAAAACCTTTCACTAAGAATTTATAGAGATCTCCTTTGCCAACTCCCGGGATGAAACCTTCCCAGATGCCAGAAACATCAAGACGTTTGTTTAAGGGCTGAGCAGACCGGTTCCAGGCATTGAAATCTGCAATCACATGAACTGCCTGCGCATTGGGGGCCCAGACAGAAAAATAGGTTCCAGCCACATCATCGACGGTAATCAGATGCGCGCCGAATTTTTCATATAGCCGGAAGTGCTTACCTGACACAAATAAAGAAATGTCAAATTCACTGAATAAGCTATGGGGAAGCACTTCTCTCATTAGTTATGTATTTTTATACTGGTGAAATTCTTATTTGATTTAAAGTGCAGGCAATTGTTTTCGTCGACATGGTAATCTGTAAGCTCTTTCTCATCCACAGTGATCTTGTTTACCTTAAACGGCAAGCCAATGACGTTATAATTATACAGTTCATAATTAGGCGTGTATAAACCCTCAACGCTTTGTTCAATAGTAAGCAGGTACTGTGTCCCATTCACAGCAAACTTTTTTTCGGAATAGATATCCTGCTCATAGGCAAAAGTATCTCCGTGATCTTCAAACAAGAAAGAATTTACCTCGTAATCCGTGTAATATACATTTAATAATACTTCTTCAATGTTCTTTTCGCCAACATATTGCATAACCGGATACTCTGGTATGACTGATCCGGCCCGCACAAACAGCGGCATATGATCCAGCGGTGCAGCTACGTTATGTTCGCTATCGCCGATCAGGATCTCCTGTGTCCAGAAGTTATACCACTTGCCTTTAGGCAGATAAACCATACGCGACACCGCTCCCTGCTCCAATACGGGGCATACCAATAGCTTGTCGCCAAATGTAAACTCATCCTGACGGAAGCTGGTGCTGGCATTTTCCTGCGCCAACATCACCAGCGGTCTGAGGATCGGAAAGCCGTAACGGTGATGCTCCCAGAAAACAGAGTAGAGATAAGGCATCAGCCTGTAGCGCAATTCAATATAGGTCCTGTTAATGCTGGTATAAGGTTCTCCGAAACTCCAGGGCTCACGTTCTGCGGTATCTCCTGCGGAGTGTGCACGCATAAATGGCGAGAAGGTACCGAGCTGGATCCAACGGGTAAACAATTCGCCATCTGGTTCACCGCTGAAGCCGCCAATATCGGTTCCGCAAAATGGCACACCTGAAACAGACATGCGCTGGCATTGAATATTACCAATTTTCAAATGTTCCCAGGTGGCTACATTGTCGCCCGTCCAAACACAACCATAACGCTGCATACCTGAATACCCCGCACGGGTAATGGTAAAGGGACGTTTGTTGCGCATCAGTTTTTTAAGGCCATCATAAGTAGAACGCACCATTTGCATGCCATAAACGTTATGTGCTTTACGATGAGAGCCTCTGTACCCTTCGTAATTATGCCTTACATCATTTGGAAAAGTACCTGAGCCAAATACTGCAGGTTCGTTCATATCATTCCAGACGCCGGCTACGCCGATATCGACCAGTTCTTTATATAAGTTACCCCACCATTCACGCACCACAGGATTTGTAAAATCGGGAAACTGGCATCTGCCCGGCCAAACATGGCCCTCCATGAAGTAATCGTCACTCCGGCGGCAGAAATAGTTATTTTCCTTGCCTTCTTTAAAAACCCAGTAATTGTCATCCACTTTAATGCCCGGATCAATCATCACCACCGTCTTGAAACCTTCATTCGCCAGTTCCTTGATCATCCTTTTTGGATCGGGAAAGTAGTTCTTGTTCCAGGTAAAACAACGATACCCATCCATATAATCTATATCCAGGTAAATG
>CBFGNP010000747.1:0-2549 GCA_965650095.1 uncultured Pedobacter sp.
GTCTGTGTAGTATCTTTTGCCAGCGAAAACATATATCGCGTTTGCTCTGCAATCACATCAGGGAGCGGCCGCGCGGGCGCCGCAAGCAATAGAATCCCCGACAGCTCTGGGGATAGGGTGGCCAACCTTGGGGCCAACATTCCGCCTAAGCTATGTCCTAATAAATATACCTGGCTTTTATTGACTTCAGGGATTGTTCTGGCAAGCGCAACTGCAGCTATTGCATCATCAAGCACTTCTTCCTTCACGGTAACGCTGCCAACAAAGCTCGCGGGATAAACCATTGTCCGCTTTACATAGCGGACAGTAGCAATGCCCTGAGCCGCCAAACCAAGTGCCAGATCTTTGAACGGCTTGGTGGCGCCAATGGTTTCATCCATATCGCTCGGACCGGAGCCATGAACCAGAACTATAACGGGAAAATTTACCGATTTTTTAGGCAGGGTCAACAAGCCCACCAGGCTGTAGCCTGGTGTCTTCACGTAAATCTCTTTCTCTTTATATAAGGTTGTATCTGCGTAGGCAGGCAGTTTGTAAGCTGCGACCTGCGACTTAGGCTGGAGGAAAAAACCAATTATCTTTTCTGTTTTATTAAAAGCGATCAAGAAGTTCTGTGTGTCCTTACTAAACTTCCCTTCTATAAGAACGGTATAATATTCCTTTTCCGTTTTGCTGTTGATCACGTCGGCGGTCTCCAGCTTACCAAGTTTCTCACTGATCTGGCCCCACATGGTCTTTAAGTCGGCCTCCGTTACCTTAGCCTGAAAGGAAGGATCAAAATAGGCATAAGCTTCGGTGTAGTGATCCTCAGCCAATAGTTTAAATACATTTTGCGAGTGGCCCAGCAAGTTTAAAATTCCCTGAGCAAAAGAGGCGGTTGAAATAAAAAGGGTAAAAAGCAGCAGCAATACTTTTTTCATTGGAATATAAATTGTTTTTTAACGTTAATGAAGCTGTTATAGGCATATCCGTCGCTGTTTATAAGCAGCATGCTTATGATGATTTCATACAATGATCTTAAGGCTTTTTGTTGCTGCCCAATATAACCGATTTATTTAAATATTTCAAAGCTGTATTTTGCATCATTCCAAAATTCGTCCAGTACAATTATTCTCGGCTTAAAAAATGAAATTAATGCCGGCCAGTCTTCTTTTTTAAATATACTCACACCGGGCAGAACGGTATAAATGCGACTTCTCTTTTTACCATATTCATCAATACCAAAAAGTTCCCAGCTCCACTCCTCTTCCAATTGTATTTCAAGCATTTTCTTAAACTGGCTAAACTGTTCAAACACCATCTCCTGCATTCCTGCATCAGGGTGAGTGATCTCTATTGCTATAGAAGCCTGACGATGATCTGCCTGCATTTTAAAGGACAGGTGTTTAATTCCTGTCTTATAATTGATCCAGTTGATCTTTACACCCTCGGCCGACGGATGTGGGCCAATATACTGACCAAATGTGGTCCAGAAAGCCTGTTTTAATTGTGACGCCTGATCTTTTGAGTACAATTTAATCGTATTGAATTCATTAAACATACGCATTAACGCATAAAAAAAGTAAAACGTTTGTCTGATCATGCAATATTTCAATTTTTAATTTGCAGGTGTTCTAAAATTAGTTACTTTTGCCCCGCACTGGTAATTCAATAACCAGCCACGATAAGGGGGATTAGCTCATTTGGCTAGAGCGCTTCGCTGGCAGTGAAGAGGTGATCGGTTCGAATCCGATATTCTCCACCAAAACCTTTAATGCGTCTGATAATCAACGATTTATAGAATTATCAGACGCTTACTCCGCCAAAAGTCAGCCACACTTCTTATCTTTGGATTATATGGCAACTGCTGAACTACCTTATACAGTTCCCAGATTAGTCAAAGGGAAGAAAATTGAGGATTAATCCTCCTACTTTTCATTTCTTGGTCAAACAAATCAGCAATGGCCGTAACATCGATGAACAAAAACCCTTGATGATGCGTCTAAGGAGCCGATCTAGACAACACTTTTTTGGCCTTTTCAAACCTCAACTTTGAGGGGACAGTTTGCAGTGGCGAACGGGGCACAGTTTAATTGGTATATCCACTCGCCTATCAACAAATTATTTGTGTTCTTTAAACCGGGAAATTAATTTTTGAATCTCCAAAGGATTTTCAGGGACAACATAGTTTATCTCACTAGAAATTTGGATTCTTGGCTTGTCGGCGGTTTTATTTAAAACATAATAGACGCCGGATAACTTACCCTTTTTTGTAGCATCTAGCACATTCGAAAAGGTGAAGAATGTTATTTTTTTTAGATCGAGATCGTATTTTAAGATCAATGAATCTGCTGAGTTCGGATTTTTTACCTTTGGGGTGTAAAATTCGTATGATAAGTTTTTTGCTGCGACTTCCTTGTCAAGTCGAAAATTACTAACGTTAATTCCATCATAACCATACGGCTTTAAAAGTGAGTCAACTCTAAACTTAATTCCTTTGTCTTGGTTTTTTGGATTAAATTTAATCTCATATTTGGCGTTGACATAAAAGATATGATCTTCGAAAGCTA
>CBFGNP010000748.1:0-2540 GCA_965650095.1 uncultured Pedobacter sp.
GGGAACCTGTAGTAATGGCCTTTGATACACTGATCCAATACCTGGTCACTTTAGCAGTTGGCGATGGGTTTGATGACGAAAAGATCTTTTTTGAACTAAAACAAACACATGCCTTCGGAGCGCTATTGCCCCAGGAATGGAACTGGATCATGCAATTCATTACTACCGGAGGAGACAGTTTAACGGCCTATAGTGAATTCAGTAAAGTAAGCAAAGGTGTAGATGGCCTTTGGAAAGTAAAAGGCAGGCAGATCGCCATGCGTCATCGCCTTCATATCGGCACAATAGTCAGTGATGCGATGTTGAAAGTTAAATACTTAAGCGGCGGCTATATAGGCATGATCGAGGAATCCTTTATCTCCAGAATGAAACCAGGAAGCAGCTTTACCCTGGCGGGTAGGGTATTGGAATTTATTATGGTAAAGGAAATGATGGTCCTGGTACGCAAAAGCAGACTTAAACAGGCCATTAGTCCGAGCTGGATGGGTGGGCGCATATCCTTAACCACCAACCTCGGAAGTGTACTCAGAAAAAAATATAACGAAACCCTGGACAAGACACATGACGATGAAGAACTCGATTTCATTTTACCGTTGTTTGAACATCAGGCCAAGGTCTCCCATGTACCTAAAAACGATGAGTTTCTGATTGAGCTGATTAACACCAGGGATGGCTATCATTTTTTTGCATATCCCTTTGAAGGCCGACAGGTAAACGAGATCATGGCCGCCTTAATAGCCTACAGGCTGGGCAAAATTAAACCGATCACCTTTTCCATTGCTATGAATGATTACGGTTTTGAGCTGTTAAGTGAGCAGCCCATCCCCCTGGATGAAGAAAACCTCAAAGCCTTATTTAGCCCTTTAAACCTTACCGATGATATTGTAGCGAGCATTAACGCAACAGAAATGGCCCGGCGGAAGTTCCGGGATATCGCTTGCATTTCAGGATTAGTGTTCCAAGGCTATCCGGGGAAATACGTTGCAAATAAGCATTTACAATCATCAGCCGCCTTATTTTTTAATGTGTTCAGTGACTACGATAAGCATAACTTATTATTGCGACAGGCTTACGATGAGGCCTTTTACCAGCAAATTGAGGAGCCCAGATTAGCTGCCGCATTAAACCGCATTCAGGCTGGAAAAATAATTATTATTAAAGCTGAACGTTATACTCCATTATGTTTTCCGATTAAGGTAGACAGCTTAAGGGACAACATGAGTTCTGAGGAACTGAGTCAGCGGATTGAGCGGATGACTGCGGAATCGGAAAAAGAAGCGCCAATGAGAAGAAAAAATAACAAGCGGAAAAATGACGATTGACTGCAAAGGAGAACAACTTATATTAAACAGGGAAAGAGCGATATACTGGGCGACAAAAAAAACGCTGGTGATCAGCGATATGCATATCGGGAAGTCTGCATACTTCAGAAAATCGGGCATTCAGGTACCCGGCACGGTAGGTTTAACGGATCTTCAGCGTCTAACAGCACTAATGAAAGAATTTGCACCCGAAACCCTGATCGTAACCGGCGACCTGTTCCACAATAATATAAACAGTGATGCAAATGCATTTATGGAATGGCGAAGGCACTATGCCGATTTGAAGGTGGTGCTGATAAAAGGTAATCATGATGCACTAAAAAATGAAGATTACGAAGCATTGCAGATCGAGCTGCGTGCAAAGGAACTGCTTTGCGGTCCTTTTCGCTTTATCCACGATCAGCCCACAACATTTGATGAATATTACAACATTTCCGGTCATATCCATCCAGGTGTGGTGTTACAAGGGAAAGCGAAACAACAGTTAAAATTTCCCTGTTTTTATTTTGGCATCAACTGCGCAATTCTACCTGCCTTCAGCGTCTTTACCGGGCTAAAAATACTAAAGCAAGGACCAGGTGATCGATTTTATGCAATAACACCCGGAAAGGTCATCCAGGTATAAATTAATCCAGCAGCTGTTTGCCCAAATTGCTGATCCATGCATCAAACATATCCTGTTCTATTTTGATCACCAGTTCTGCATGCTTTTCCCAATCATTGGAGAATGATTTCAACTGGTTCAGCATTTCCTCCAGATGCCCCTCTTCTTCTAAAATGATCGATTTGACGTTCACTTTGCTTCCGGCCCTTGTTAAAACTTCCTGGTAAACAGGGTATAACTCATCTGCCCGTACTTCAATCGCATAAGTCACAAACAGATAAGCAGCAAATTTCAGTTCATACCCACTTAAATTGAAATGCTGTTTTAAATACCGGCAAACCGCAACATCTAAAGCATTTAAATAGAATTTAGTATGATTAGGCGTTAAAAGCTCATCATTGGTATAAGTTTTACACAGATCACCGCCAAGTTTCTCCAGTTGTTTCTTTAGATAATAAGCATGGCGATGTTCTTCGGCGGCATGTTTAAGAATGATCAGGCTTACCTGCTCTTTATGTTCGGATGCTGAGATCTTTTTTGCACCGGCATTCTCCATATAAGACAACGTATTCAACCATTTGGCATGCAATACATTGTTATTAACTATATTCTCC
>CBFGNP010000749.1:0-2536 GCA_965650095.1 uncultured Pedobacter sp.
AGATAATTTAAACGAATTTTATCAGATTTACGAAGCGGTGAACGGAAAAGAGGGATGGCAAAAAGTCTTATCTGCCCATCCCGATCTGGTGGTGAGCGATATTAGTATGCCCGAAATGAACGGTATCGACCTGTGTAAAAAAATTAAAGGCGATGTACGTACTGCAGATACCCCAGTAATATTACTGACCGCACTTACCGGCGAAGAGGTGCAGCTTTCTGGTCTGGAAACCGGCGCTAATGATTATGTAATGAAACCCTTTAATTTTGAAATACTGCTTTTCAAAATTAAAAACCAGCTGAAACAGTTAGAGTCATCGAAGATAAAATATAAAAAGCAGGTCGATATTAGTCCCAAAGCCGATGAAATAGAATCTGTTGATGAAAAATTTATGCGGCAGCTTTCTGTGCTGATCGAAACCAATGTATCCAATGCTGATTATTCTGTAGATCGGTTAAGCCAGGACATGAACATGAGCCGTGTAAGCCTTTATAAAAAAGTACTGCTTTTAACCGGGAAATCTCCGGTAGCGTATATCCGTTTTTACCGCCTCAGAAAAGCAACCCAGCTTTTGGAAAAATCGCAGCTAACCGTTTCTGAAATTGCTTACGAGGTTGGTTTTAACAACCCAAAGTATTTTACCAAGTATTTTAAGCAAGAATTTAATATGCTCCCATCAGTGTACATCGCCAAAAAACTAAGCAAAAAGTAGTGTTGAACTGTAAATAGAAGTGGGACAAACATAAATTGGATAGGTTTCATGCGGCGCTGATCTGTTTTCAACGGGTTATTTGTTTTGAATTGTGCCTTTGGCTGCAGCAATAATGAGTTGGGCTACTTCTTTAGCGTGCGAGATGTAAACCGAATGGCTGGCTCCTTCTATTTCTATAACCTGGCTTTTTGCACGTTTTGCATACATTCTTTCCAGATCCGGATTGATGATCCGGTCTGACTTGGCTACCATATACCAACTTGGCTTTGTTTTCCAGGCAGGGTTGTGGATAATGGCATGAAATACGGAATCTGCTGTTGGCGTTTGCGAGTTGGCCATAAAATCGGCCTTTGATGCCGGTAGATCCGCTGAAAAATCGGCTGCGAAGAATTTCTGATCAATATAATCCCAGCCGTCCTTTCCCTTGATCAGCGATTTATAAGCAGAAGGATTCAGCTTGCCGTTATTTGCCTCCGACTCGCCATCATCAGGGGCATGCGCAGCAATATATACCAAGCCCGCCACTTTTGGATCATTGCCGGCTACCGTGATAATGGCTCCCCCATAGCTATGGCCAACCAGGATACAGGGGCCGTCCTGCTGATCAATTATTCGCTTTACCGCTGCAACATCTTCCTCAAAAGTGGTAAGCGTATGTTGTGTTACGCTTACCTTATATCCTTTTTTTATAAGTATTTCGTAAACCGGCTGCCAGCCAGACCCGTCTACAAAAGCACCGTGAACCAGCACCACATTCCGGATGTGTGCTGTATCCTGCGCTTTTACGGGAATGGAAAATATGAATGATACGAACAGCAAAAGCAGCCAAATCGCTTTTGCCTGATGATGGATATTTAACGTTTTCATAGCTTTTTATTTATAGCCGTTGTTCTCTTTCATTCAGGTTCCTGAATTCTTTCGGAGACTGCCCGACCTTGTTTTTAAAAATTTTGGTGAAATGAGAGGGGTGCTCAAAGCCGAGTCCATAAGCAATCTCACTGATCGCGCTTTCTGTACTCCATAGTAAATGCTTTGCTTTATCAATTAATTTCAAATGGATCTGTTCCTGTGTTGACTTGCCGGTATATTTACTTAATAGGTCGGATAGGTAATTAGCAGATAAATTTAAGTGCGAAGCGAAATACTTTACATCTGGAATGCCGGTGTCAATCAGAGAGCCTTGAGCAAAATAATCATTCAAAAATCTTTCAAATTTTTCAACAATATCATTTCCCGCTTTTACCCTGGTTAAAAACTGTCGGTCGTAAAACCTTGAACAGTAGGATAAAAGCAGTTCAAGGTTTGTCAGGATCAAATTATGCGAATGTTTATCAAGGTTGTTTCCGATCTCTTTACCGATGTTGTGCAAACAATCTTCCAAAACATCCGTTTCAGCATCTGAAATATGAAGGCATTCATTGGTGTCATAACCGAAGAAAGAATACTCGGATAGTTTACGGCCTCTGCTGGTTGCATTTAAAAAATCAGGGTGTATATAAATTGCCCAGCCCTCCACCTTATTTTCGATCCCTGGGGTTAATACTTGATCAGGTGCGGTAAACATTAACGAACCGGCTGAAAAATCATAACTGGTCCGGCCGTATCTAAACATACCTTCGATCTTTTTACAAGCTATGGAGTACAGGTCAAGCCGGTAGGAGGCTCCCGGTTTCCTGTTCGAGCGGTCAACCCTGGCCAGGTCTATAACGGAAATAAGCGGGTGCAGCGGTTTATCGTAATGAAAAAAACTGTGCAGTTCAGCAATTGATTTGATATCTATATAATCCATACAACCGTTGTCTAACCCTGATTCAAATTTAGTAC